>JAUVPN010000153.1 GCA_030598645.1 Hyphomicrobium sp.
CTTGGAAAACTCAAGCTTGATTGTAATCGGGCAATCGAATGTGCCCTCTATCTGACCAATTTTCTGCTCTGGCCTGAGCTTTCCCATTCCAGCCGCCGCGAGATCGCGCGCAATGCCACGCACGCCGGTACAATCTGGACGATTAGGCGTTAGGTTCACCTCGATTAGGGGATCGGCAAGCCCCATGACATCGATGTAACGCTCGCCCACGTGGCCTTCCATCTCCGGCGCGAGCTCGATGATGCCCTCATGCGCATCTGAAACCTCCAACTCGCGCTCGGAGACAAGCATGCCGTTGGAGACGACGCCGCGCACGGGTCGCTTTTCCAGCGTTATGCCAGTACCTGGGACGAAGGTGCCAAGTGGTGCAAACACGCCCACCATGCCAGCCTTGGCGTTGGGCGCCCCGCACACGACCTCCACCGGCGACTTGCCTTTGCCAATTTCAACTTGAACAACTTTCAAGCGATCGGCATTGGGGTGGGGTTTGGCTTCAAGTACGCGAGCGATCGTAAACGCACCGAGCTTAGCCGTCGGATCTTCGACGTTCTCAACCTCAAGACCGATCGCCGACAGCTTGTTTGCAAGTTCATCGAGCGAAGCTTTCGTGTCCAGGTGGTCTTTGAGCCAGCCTAGCGTGAATTTCATGAGGAAAGTCCGCCGGCAAGTGTGGGAACGTCGAGCACCGAAAAACCATAGTGGCGCAGCCAACGCAGATCGGCCGAGAAAAACGCTCTTAAATCAGGGATACCGTATTTCAACATGGCGATGCGATCGAGACCCATACCGAAGGCGAAGCCTTGATAGCGCTCAGGGTCGAGGCCACAGTTTTCTAAGACACTGGGATGCACCATGCCGCAGCCCAAAATCTCCAGCCATTGGCCCGGCTTGCCGATGGCCTCCGCGCCAATGTCCACTTCAGCGGAGGGCTCCGTGAAGGGAAAGTGCGAGGCACGGAAGCGCATCCTCAACTTGTCCACCTCAAAAAAGGCTTTAGAGAATTCTTCGAGCACCCACTTCAGATGACCGAAGTGGGTCGACTCATCGATGACGAGCCCCTCAATCTGGTGAAACATCGGCGTGTGCGTTTGATCACTGTCGCAGCGGTAGACGCGGCCTGGAGCGATAATGCGTATGGGGGGCTCTTGCATTTTCATGGTGCGGATCTGCACAGGGCTTGTGTGCGTTCGTAACAGCAACCGCGTGCCGTCCGCCCTCGGACGAAAATAGAAAGTGTCATGCTCCTGACGGGCGGGATGCTCGTCAGGAATATTCAGCATGGTGAAGTTGAGATCGTCTGTTTCGATATCGGGGCCTTCTGCCACTGCAAACCCCATGTCAGCGAAGATCTCGACGCACTCGTCAAACACTTGGCTAACTGGGTGAATGCGGCCATCGGCCATGGGGCCTAACTTAACGGGGAGTGTGACGTCGGCACACTCTGACGCTAGGCGAGCGGTGAGCGCCTCACCTTCGAGCACATCCTTGCGCGCTGTGAGCGCATCGCTAATACGGCCCTTGAGCTCATTGACCGCTTGCCCGAAGACCTTGCGCTCGTCAGCCGCCATTCTGCCGAGCTTTGCCATCTGTGCAGACACGCGCCCCTTCTTGCCGAGCGCGGCAACGCGCACCTGCTCCAGCCCCATAAGGTCACACGCTCCAGAAATATCTCGCAACAGCTCGGCTTCAAGCTCTTTCAGGTCTGAGCTTGGCGCTGTCGCGCTCATAGCGGTCAGCTCTTTTCAACGGTTATCGCGCGGCGAGCCGCACAAATGAAAGGGATCGCAGCTTCGATGCTCAGGCAGGCTTCGCTTTGGCGGTGGCCTGGTCGACCAGCGCCTTGAAGCCCGCAGCATCCTTGACGGCGAGATCGGCCAGCACTTTGCGGTCGATCTCGATACCAGCCTTGTTGAGGCTATCGATAAATCTCCCGTAGGTAAGCCCGTGCTCGCGTGCCGCCGCGTTGATGCGCTGAATCCACAGAGACCGGAATGTGCGCTTCTTGCGCTTGCGGTCACGATACTGATACTGCAGCGCCTTCTCGACTGCCTGCTTAGCGACGCGAATCGTATTCTTACGTCGACCTCGGTAACCCTTGGCGGCTTTGAGGACTTTCTTATGTTTAGCATGGGCGGTAACGCCGCGCTTGACGCGTGCCATGAGCTTACTCCGCTAGATGATCGGTTTTGATAAGACGCTTCAACGAGAACCTGTCGGCCCCGCTTAGCGGGCGTAGGGCATATATTTCTTGACGATCTTGGCGTCGCAATTGTTGAGCACCATGGTGCCACGCGCTTGGCGAATGAACTTCGCGTGGCGCTTGATCATGCCATGCTGCTTACCCTGGGCCGCGACCTTTACCTTGCCCGTAGCCGTCATCTTGAAGCGCTTCTTAGCGCCGCTCTTGGTCTTCATCTTGGGCATTTCGCTTATCCTTTCTGTGAAGGGGAGCCTGTGCTTCGCGTAACGTCTTATGCGACAGGAAAGCTCAATTTCCCTTGCGGGAGCGGCGCCCCTTTCAGGTTCGTCAAAAAGCAAAGAAAGCCGCCACGGCATGCCCCGCCGGGCGGCTCGGATGCTCTTATAGTGGGGCGGCACGCGAACAGCAAGCACCCCTCCTTCTCGACTCCGCGGGACCGTCGTTAACCTAGCTGCTGGCCGATGCGGTCGCCGATCCGACTGATGCGACAAATATCACTGGCGCAATTACTAATCTCGTCAACCCCGCGGCCCGCATCCGGAATTTGCAGTAGGAGCCTGGGGCTAGACACAACGAAGGCGGGCGTGACGAACTGTAGAAGGGCGGAACAGCTGCTGACGGCACCGGTTGCGCTTTGATCTTGGGCGCTGGCGGCAGCTCTGGCCGCGACAACCTCGCTGCATCGAAGGAATCTTTGGTAGATGAATAGGGGGCGAGAGGCTCATCATAGAGGGAGCTCCCGGGGGTGGGCATCAGCTGTCGTCAAACACAACGTCAGGACGAAGGCCTGCAAAAGTGCGGAAACCCCCAACAATCAAAAATGCAGGGGGAGCATGACGAAGCGTTTTGACCTCTCGGCACTAGCCACGTGCCGGGTTTGCTCTCGCCTACCTTGGCGATAAGACCATTACCATCTGCCGGCCCTCAAGCCTGGGCTCGGCCTCCACTTTGGCAATGGCTTCCAAATCTCCCTTGACCCGTTGCAGCACGTCCATGCCGAGTTGCTGATGCGCCATCTCACGCCCGCGAAAACGGAGTGTCACCTTGACCTTGTCCCCATCGTCGAAGAACCGCTTAATTGATCGCATCTTAACGTTGTAGTCGTGCTCGTCGATGGCGGGGCGCATCTTTATTTCTTTGACCTGAACGACCTTCTGGTTCTTGCGCGCCTCAGCCGCCTTCTTCTGTGCCTGATACTTGTACTTGCCGTAATCCATAATCTTGCAGACGGGCGGGTCGGCATCTGGCGAGACTTCTACCAAGTCAAGCCCCGCGTCATCGGCCTTCTGTTGCGCATCATCGCGGCTGACAACGCCTATATTTTCGCCGTTTTCGACAATCAGACGGACGTCCCGGGCCCGAATTGCGTCATTGATCCGGGGGCCGGTTGGCTCGCGCTCAGGCGCGGCTCGCATTGGTCTGCGGATTTTCGATCTCCTTTGATAGCCTCAGCAAAAAATTCAATTTCACGCAAGAAAGCCGGCTGACCTGAACCCACCAAGCCGCACGGTACGAACGTTCTACAAAAGTACGTCAAAATCAAAAAGAAACGGTTCAAAGTCAAGAGATACGGTGACCATAAGACGACTGCCTAAATCTTCTTCTACCCGCGTCCAAGGCCCTTGTGCTCCAGGTCGGCTAAATAATCGGCCCAGCGTCTCTCTTTCTCGCGACTTAGTTGCCCCAAGTACGTCCACGTATACAGCCCCGTGTCGTGGCCATCGTCGAAGGCGATGCGCATAGCATAATTGCCCACAGGCCTTAGATCCTTGATCTTGACATTGCGCTTGCCCGGGACCGTCACACGCTGCTCAGGCGAGTGGCCTTGCACCTCTGCCGACGGGCTTAAGACGCGCAGGAGTTCCGCGGAAAGCTCGTGACCAGGTCCGCTCTCGAATGTGACGGTCAACCTGGTACCGTCCGGACTGACCGCCAGGCGCGGCGGGCTTGCAGCTGCGCGCCCAGCTGCCTGCAGTTCAGCCCAGGCCTTCCCCGCGATATCTTTGAAGATCTTCGCATGCTGGCTGTCCGGCTGGGTAGCCGTAATCGGCTCTCCGGAATCGGAACGTGCGCGGACTTCTATGTCTAGCGGCACGCCGCCAAGAAATGGCAAGTCGAGCCGTTGTGCCTCTGCCTGAGCGCCGCCATGACCGAAAATCTCGGACCGCTCCCCGCACTTTGGGCAAACGAAGTAGCTCATGTTCTCCACAATACCGAGTACCGGCACGCCAACCTTGCGGAACATGGCGAGGCCCTTGCGGGCGTCGATCAGCGCAAGATCCTGCGGCGTGGAAACGATTAGGGCGCCAGACAGCGGCACCTGTTGCGCCATGGTGAGCTGCACGTCGCCGGTGCCCGGCGGCATGTCGACAACTAGCACGTCGAGATCGCCGTCCTCGCCCCAAGCAACATCGCGCAGCATCTGGTTCAGCGCACCCACGACCATAGGCCCGCGCCAGATAACAGGTGTCTCCTCGTCGACCATGAAACCCATCGACATAGCTTTGAGCCCATAGCCCTCCATGGGCTTCAAGGTCTTACCCTTTAAGATTTGCGGCTGGCCTTTGAGACCCAGCAGGCGCGGCGCAGATGGGCCGTAGATATCGGCGTCGAGGATTCCGACCTTTAGCCCGCGCGCTTGCAGGCCAAGCGCGAAATTTACCGCAATCGTTGACTTGCCAACGCCGCCTTTGCCAGAAGCAACCGCGATCAAATTCTTGACGCCTGGTACACCCTCGAGCTTGCGCGCGCTCGGCGCATTCGTTTCCATTGCCCCAGCCCCGTTTCCGCCACCGGCACGTGCACGCGCCTCTCTCACGCGGGCACTCTCCGAAACGCTCGCACCCGAGGCCGCTGCGCGCGACGCTGGCGCCGCTTCCGCCGTAAGGACTGCAGTGACGCCTTCAACATCACCAAGCTTGCCCACAACGCTCTGGGCCGCCTGGCGTAGCGGTTCCAATTCTTTGGCTCGTGCCGCCGGCACCGTGATAGAAAAGTAGACACGATCTTCCTTGATCAGGATCTCAGAGACCAAACCGAGATCCACAATATTGCCGTTCAAGTCCGGTCCTTTGATCCGGCGCAACTCTTCGAGGACTCGCGTCTTCGAAACAGACATTTAAGGCTCTCCTGGCGGCACGCCGACTTGGGACTCCAATATAGCGTTGCTCACGTACCGAAGTCGCGCAAGATACTGTCAGACGTAATGCTAGAAGTCACGGCTCCACGTCGATATAGGAAGCCTTGGGACAAAAGAACCAGAGGCAGGGAAGGCGCGTCATGAGGTGGTTGCTACAGGTGAGCCGTCTCATCGATGCCGCCACCGAGCGGCTCGGTCGATGGGTCGCATGGCTTGTCGTCATGGCTGCCCTCATCAGTGCGGGCAACGCGATCATTCGCAAACTCTTCGATACGAGTTCAAATGCCTGGCTCGAGCTGCAATGGTGGCTGTTCAGTATCGTATTTCTTTTGGCTGCTCCTTGGACGCTCGCGTTGAACGAGCACATCCGCATCGACATTCTGAACCAGCGCTATCCGCGCTGGCTGCGAAATACGATCGAGATCGTTGGGCACACGTTCTTCCTACTGCCGACGGCCGCCGTAGTCGTTTGGACATCCTGGCCGTTCTTCGTCGCCTCGTTTATGCAGAACGAGCAATCCTCCAACTATGGGGGGCTGCCGCAGTGGCCGCCAAAATTTCTCATCCCACTCGCATTCACTATTATGTTCGTGCAAGGCCTGTCTGAACTCATCAAGCGCATTGCGATCATGCGGGGGGAACTTGCCGAACCCGAACACACGTTGTGTCATCCCGCAGCCGATCTTGCACAACCCGACCATTCGGCCGACGCGCGGCTGGCTGACAACAGCGATGATCCGCCGGGCGCCGCTCCCGACGACGTGCGCTAGGCGCCAAGGCAGAGGCCACGGAAGGCACCATGGCACAGCTGATTGCAGAGAACCTGGCGCCGATCATGTTCGCGGCCCTCATCCTATTCCTGCTCTTGGGCTATCCTGCTGCCTTCTCATTGTCCGCCGTTGGGCTCCTCTTCTTCGCAATCGCTGTTGAGCTGGCACCTCACTCGGAGGGCGTGATCAATCTGTCGTGGCCGCTCTTGGGCACGTTGCCGGAACGCATCTACGGCATCATGACCAACGACACTTTGCTCGCCATTCCGTTTTTCACGTTCATGGGGCTTATTCTCGAACGGTCCGGCATGGCCGAAGACCTCTTGGAGACCGTGGGGCAGCTGTTCGGCGAAGTGCGGGGCGGTCTAGCCTATGCCGTCGTCATCGTTGGCGCGCTGCTGGCTGCCACAACAGGCGTTGTTGCCGCATCCGTCATTTCGATGGGACTCATTTCTCTGCCGATCATGTTGCGTTACGGCTACGACACACGATTTGCGACTGGCACCATCGCGGCATCGGGAACACTGGCCCAGATTGTTCC
>JAUVPN010000209.1 GCA_030598645.1 Hyphomicrobium sp.
ATGCCGTTGGCACCTCGACGGACAGAAGCTTCTTCATGACCCGCACTGAGATACACTGCCGGCGTTGCGGCGGCCATCTCGGTCACGTGTTCAATGATGGCCCACCCCCGACGGGCCTGCGCTACTGCATGAACGGCGTAGCCTTGAAGTTTGTCCCAGAGACGAAACGTACAACTGGCTGAACACAGGACCGCAATAGTGGGCGCAAATAGGACAAACTCTATATCCAACCGCTTGCGCGTTTGGGCTCGAGGGATCAAGTGCGATATTCATGCACTGTATCTTGCGGCGCGCGACCCACGTGTCCCTTGGCATGCGAAGGCTGTGGCGCTCGGCGTCGCAGCCTATGCGCTGTCACCCATAGACCTAATCCCTGATTTTATTCCCGTCATTGGGCACCTCGATGATTTAATAATTGTACCGCTCGGGATTGCTCTGGCCGTGCGGTTGATTCCCGCCGACATCCTCAGCGAGCACCGCGCTGCGGCGCGCCAATCTGGGAAGCACCCGGCCAACAAGAGATCACTAGCCGTCGCGGCGCCGTCAGGATTATCGACACTCGTACCCGGACCGTCCTCGCATTCGTCCAATTCCCAAATCACTTCATCTAGAACCGGTAAACAACCATGACCCGAATTGTCTCACTGCTTGTGGCCCTTGCCGTGCTGGTCGCCGGTGGAGCCTTCTTCTTTGCCCAGCAAACCCCCTTCACACGGCCAGCTTCAGCGCAATCACAAGATGGGTTGGCACTCGCAACATTCGCCAGCGGCTGCTTCTGGTGCACGGAGTCCGATTTCGACAAGGTGGAGGGTGTCAAGGAGACCATCTCGGGCTATTTGGGAGGGAAGACCGCGAACCCGACTTATAAGCAGGTCTCGTCGGGAAGGACTGGCCATACCGAAGCCGTGCAACTCAAATACGACCCGAAGATCGTTAGCTACGACAGGCTACTTGATTATTATTGGCGCAACGTTGACCTGTTAGATGGCAGCGGTCAATTCTGCGACCGCGGCAGTCAATATCGACCGGTGATCTTCACGCACACGTCGGAGCAGAAAAAGCTTGCCGGAGAGAGTAAGGCAGCGCTGGAGAAAAGCGGGCGGTTTGACAAACCCATCGCAGTTGAGATTGCAGAGGCGGGGACGTTTACGCCGGCCGAGGACTACCACCAGAACTATTATAAGACGAATGCGCTTCGCTACCGTTACTACCGCTACGCTTGCGGGCGCGATGCCCGGCTGAATGAGCTTTGGGGCGATGAGGCAACACATTGATGGACAGCGTCGGACCTGGCGGATCCGACGCCTGAGAACAGCGACTCAACACTATTCCGCTGCCTGCTTGTGTGCGGCAAGAACCTGATCGGCAAGCCGGCCAGTAAGCTCGGCGAGATGATCGAACTTGGCCGAGTAGCTGCCTACGCCAGCCGTTGCCGATCTCAGATCGATAATCAGATTGTCCATTTCCGCTGCTGGGATTTGGGCCTGCACGGCATCCCAGCCTTCCCAGCCTTCCCGCGCATCGAAGCCGAGGATATGACCACGACGCTGTGAGATTATGGCGTTGATGCGCGCAGTTGCCTCAGATGGCACTGTAATCTCCACAGCCATAATCGGTTCCAACAGCACCGGTGAGCAACTGGGCATCCCCTCGGACATGCCAATTCGTCCTGCTTGGCGAAATGCCATGTCGGAAGAGTCCACCGTGTGATAAGAGCCATCGAGCAGCGTGACAGAAACGTCCACCACGGGGAAACCGAGTGGCCCCTGCTGCAAGTAGTCCTTCACCCCGATTTCGACTGAGGGAATGAACTGGCGCGGCACGACGCCACCGGTGATCTTTTGACCGAATTGGAAGCCTGTCCCGCGCGCCAGCGGCTGGATATCAATCACTACATCGCCAAACTGACCGTGTCCGCCCGACTGTTTCTTGTGGCGCCCACGCACCTCAATGCCTTTACGAATCGTCTCTTTGTAAGGAATGTGCCGCACTTGACGTTCAACCGACACACCATACTTGCGTCGTAAACGCTCTGATGCGATGCGCAAGTGCATCTCACCCTGTCCGAGCAGCAGCATCTGATGCGTATCCTTGTTCATTTCTAACCGCAGCGATGGGTCCTCCTCCATCAGCTTGGCGAGCGCTGTAGTCAGCTTCACCTCGTCCTTGCGGTCCTTGAGACCCAGACCAATCCCGAACACGGGTTCGGGCGCCACAGGGCCCTTAATCTGGACGATTCCACCTTTGTCGGCGCTGATGGTCTCACCACTGTGTATATGCTCAAGCCGGCCAAACGCCACCGTATCGCCGGCATTGGCAGTGCTACGCTTCACTGGCTCCTCGCCTCGCACCGCGAACACGCCAGCAATTCTCTCTTCAGTGCCAGACGCACCTACGACTGTCGCACCATCGGCAAATTCTCCTGTCAGCACGCGCGCCAAAGTCAGCTTGCCGCCATGCGTGGTTTGCATCGTCTTGAAGACATAGGCCGCGGACGACGCGTTCTCTACCTTAAGTCGACTCGCGGTCTCCTCGACGAATGGAACCTCATGCCGAAGCGCTTTCAGCAGGCGCAGAATGCCATTGCCATTCTGCGCAGAGCCCAACAGCACCGGACAGATCAGGCCTTTTCGCAAATCGCTCGTCAGGTCCTCGAAGACTTTGTCACGCGGCGGCATCACATCAGAAAGAAGCTGCTCCATCAGCTCATCGTCGTAGTCGGCGAGCTGCTCCAGCATATGGAACCGCGCGTCCCCCAGGCGCTCATTAATCGAAGCGGGCGCCTCTATGATCTCGGACGAAGCTTGCGTGCGATAGACATATGCACGTTCGGAGGCTAGGTCGACAAAACCTGTTGCGACGCCATTTTCCCAAATCGGAATCTGACGTAGCACGAGTGGCTTCGTGCTCGCCGGTTGCAATACGGGTATGAGCTCGCGCACCGGAATTTCGGAAGCATCGATCTTATTGAGGAAGAGGAAATGGGGGATACCGCGATCTTCGAGCCGCTTCAATATTAGTTGCAAGGCCGGCACGCGCTTGGCATCGGGCTCGCAGACAACAATTGCGGCATCACAGGCGGTAAGCGCTAGCGCACCTTCGTATGGGAATTCTATGGAACCTGGGCAATCGATGAAGGTGAAGTCGTCGTTGAGAAAGCTGACGTCGGCAAGATTGAGCGAAACGCTCATGCCGTGGTCGCGGGCCTCAGGGTTTGCATCGCCGACGGTCGACTTGTCTGCGATTGTGCCGGCTCTTGTAACACCCCCCGTTCGGGCGAGTATTGCCTCGAGAAGAGTAGTCTTGCCGCTTAAGTAAGGGCCTATAAGTGCGATACAGCGGGAGCCTTGGCCCCCATTTGCTCCCGGTCGTGGGTTTCCAGACTGCCGCATGAGCTTCCTCCGCTTAGTTGGAGGCGCGCACGTACGATAGTCGCGCGCCTCGCGCCTCGAGAGGAGCGCGACAGACCTATGTTTGCGCTGCATATGGTCCGGCGCAAGCCCTGTCTCGAAAAGCTTCGAAATTTTCTAGTCAGTTTCTTTCACGTCAAATTGTGTGCGACGCAATATTGCGTTGCACAACGACTTCTAAAAAAAAGCGTCCGCGAATTTGATCGCGTGAATGGAAATTACTTGATTGAAGGTATTATTATCGCAATATCTAAGTGTCACAGTTCACACTTACGATTGCACCCGCAATCGAACTGGTGACAAAGGCCGGGTTCATGCCGGCCACCGAGGCAAGAGGCGAGTGATGAGAGTTAAGACGTTGATGTCGGCGGCACACGCTGCGGGGTTTGCGATGGCAGCCGAGGATTTGGCCGAACCGCCACTTCCGGTCATGCAGGCTAAGCCAGTGAGGCGTGCTTTGCCGGCCCGCATACCGCAGAGCCTTCCGGCACCTATTTCACCAGATGTCATCAGGATGCAAAGAACTCTTCGGCGCTTTTGGGTGCGTTTGTGGCTTACCGGTGCTTGGGGCGGGCGGGCAGCGGCTTGAGGCCGTTCGTTTCTCAGCGCAAA
This sequence comes from Hyphomicrobium sp., assembly GCA_030598645.1. Next base: position 4,023 of record JAUVPN010000209.1, read on the forward strand.
ACCCAGTTCACGAGCAGAGCGGCTGCCATGAGTAGTAGCCCCAGTTGCCAGATCAGGCACGTCCGACAAGAATTCGGGGAGCGGTCGCGCAGCATCTTCCGCTAGTGCCTGCGAAACAAAACGTATTCTCGATTGCTCACTGCAAATTGCCGCAGAAGCGCTGTATACGTTTGCACGCCTCCTCCAGGACATCGCGCGATGTCGCGTAGGATACGCGGAACGCTGGGGAACTCGCAAAGGCTGCGCCGTGGACCGCGGCAACCCCTTCCTCCTCGAGCAAGGCCGTGACAAAGTCCTCGTCTGAAGCAATCGTCTTGCCCGACGTGCTTTTTTTGCCAATGGCGCCAGTGCAATTCGGGTAGACGTAGAATGCGCCCTGGGGTTTCAGGCACCGCAGCCCAGTCGCCTGATTGAGCATCCCCACCACGAGATCGCGGCGCTCAACAAATTTCTCATTATTGCGCGCAATCATATCTTTGGGCCCGTTCAGCGCCTCGATCGCCGCCCATTGCGTGATCGAGGTCGGATTGGAAGTTGACTGCGATTGCAGTTTGCGCATCGCATTGATGAGTAATTCGGGACCGCCCGCATATCCAAGCCGCCAGCCCGTCATGCAATAGGCTTTGGAGAGCCCATTCATCGTGAGCGTACGATCGAAAAGTTGCGGTTCGACCTCGGCCGGTGTGTGAAACTCGAACCCGTCAAACACCAAATGCTCGTAGATGTCGTCGGAGAGCACCCAGACGTGCTTGTGACGTAAGAGTACATCGGTCAGCGCCTTGATCTCGTCCCTTGTGTAGGCAGCACCCGTTGGATTGCATGGCGAATTGAAAATGAACCACTTCGTCTTGGGCGTAATGGCCTTGTCGAGCACTTCCGGCTTCAACTTGTAGCCGTCTTCAAAATTTGAAGCGATAAATACTGGCCGCGCGCCCGCCAGCATGACGATGTCCGCATAAGAAACCCAGCACGGCGAGGGAATCACCACCTCGTCGCCGGGGTTTAAGCTAGCAAGCAGAGCATTATAGATGACCTGTTTGCCGCCGGTGCCTACAGTAATCTGGC
>JAUVPN010000030.1 GCA_030598645.1 Hyphomicrobium sp.
GAAGGGCGACTTAAATCCGGCACGACCCTGCCAGAGCCGACTGGAGTCTTTCCGCGTTACGTGGAGCCTGAGAGCGCTGGGGAGGCCAAAGGCGGGAAAACGAAGAAGTCGGCTCCAGAGGGCCAGAGAGGGGAAGAACAAAAAAAAGGTGACCAAGACAAGAAGGCCGCGTCATGAGGCTTGTTGACCATCATTGCCATCTCGATTTCCCTCAGCTGGCGGATGACGTTAACGGCGTGCTCGCGCGCGCGCGCGAGGCGGGCGTTGGTGTAATAGTGACAATTTCTACACGCATCCGTCGTTTTGCCGAAATTCTGGCCATCGCCGAAGCGCATCAGAATGTCTATTGTTCTGTGGGGACGCACCCGCACAATGCCGACGAGGAACGCGACATACCCTTGGAAGAGATCGTGCGGCTCAGCGAGCATCCCAAGGTCGTCGCTATTGGTGAGGCGGGGCTAGACTACTACTACAAGCGCTCTACGCCGGATGGTCAAGCGGAAGGTTTCCGCCGACATATTGCCGCTTCACGTGCGACCGGTTTGCCGCTCGAGATTCACACGCGCGACGCGGAAGAAGACACCGGGCGGATTTTGGAGGAGGAGCATGCCAAAGGCGCGTTTCCAGCTATTCTGCATTGCTATACGGGTGGGCCAGAGCTAGTAGCTCGGGCCCTGAGACTAGGTCTTTATGTGTCCTTCTCGGGTGTAGTTAGCTTCAAAAAATCGGATTCGCTGCGCGCAATTGCTAAGTCCATACCGCTTGACCGTTTACTGGTTGAGACTGACGCACCGTTCCTTGCGCCTGTACCCTATCGCGGGAAGACCAACGAACCCGCCTATGTGGCGCATACTGCCATAGCGGTTGCAGAGGCGCGTGGCCTTTCTCCTGACAATTTGGCGGATGCCACGACGGAGAACTTCTACCGTTTATTCAAGAAGGTGCCGCGGCCTTCGGCTAGCGACATAGCTGCCGCATGATCTTGCGATGTACGATCCTCGGCTGTGGCTCATCGGGGGGGGTACCGCGCATTGGGGCCATGTGGGGCGAGTGTGACCCTGCCAATCCCAAGAACCGACGGCGGCGTTGTGCAGCGCTTGTCGAGTGCGTTGCGAACGGTTCGTATACGCGTGCACTGATTGATACGTCCCCCGATCTGCGGGAGCAGCTATTGAGCGTGAATGCCACCTCGCTTCATGGTGTCCTCTTTACGCATGACCATGCCGATCACACGCACGGAATTGATGATCTGCGTATGGTCAGTTATGCGATGAAGCAGCGTATCAAGATGTGGGCTGACGCTGAGACGCTGTATAGTTTACAACAACGGTTCGGCTACTGTTTTGCAACGCCACATGGTTCGGGCTACCCGGCAATCCTTAATGCTCATCCCGTCATCTCGAGCGAACCAATTATGATTGATGGGCCAGCCGGCCCGCTAAAGGCCGTCCCGATCCCACAGGTGCACGGCGATATAGCGTCGCTTGGCTATCGCTTCGGTAATCTTGCCTATTCCCCGGACATTAGCGACGTGCCGGATTCGTCAATACCACTACTACAGGGTCTCGACGTGTGGGTTGTGGACGCCCTGCGTTTTACGCCGCATCCCAACCATTTCCATGTGAAGCGCGCGCTGGAATGGATCGAGCAGTTGAAGCCAAAGCGCGCCATCCTGACCCATATGACCACCGATCTCGACTATGACACGCTTAGGCGCCAACTGCCCGAGGGCGTTGAACCGGCCTATGACGGCATGGTGATTGAGCTCATATGAGCGACGCGCTGGTTAGCTTTTGCTGGCGGCCGTTGCAGCTCGTCGCGGCTTTGGCTTGGGCTTGGGCTTTTCCCATTCGCTAAAGCTTACCACGCAACCGTTCGATGTATATTCCGGAGCGGCCAATTCCAAAAATAGCGGCACCAATGTCTCGGGTGTTGGCAGCGTCTTAGGGTCTTCACCTGGAAACGCCTTGGCGCGCATCTCGGTTCGAATTGGCCCAGGATCGACGAGGTTCGCACGGACGGGCGTGCTTTGAATCTCGTGGGCGTAAGTCTTGACCAGTGTTTCGAGCCCGGCCTTCGAGACGGCGTAAGGTCCCCAATATGCTCGCTTTGCGCTCGCGGCCCCCGACGAAGTAGTGAACACCGCGCGGCCGGCATCAGAACGTTTAAGAAGCGGATCGAGGGTGCGTATTAGCCGCCAGTTGGCCGTCAGATTGACGTCGAGGACCGTTTGCCAAGCATCTTCCGTAACGTGATTGAGTGGCGAGAGTGGTCCAAGTATCCCGGCATTGCCAATGAGAATGTCGAGCTTGCCCCAGCGTCGATAGAGCGTCGGCCCGAGCTGATCAATTTTGGCCCCATCCCGCAAGTCAAGTGCAAGAAGCGTCGCTTTGCCACCAAACTTCCGGATCTCATCGTCGAGTTCTTCTAATCCGCCGGAAGTACGTGCTGTTATTATGACATGGGCGCCTTGGCGCGCCAACGCCAGCGCAACCGCGCGGCCAATGCCGCGCGTGGCTCCGGTTATTAGGGCCAGTCGGTTGGTAAACGACGTCTTTGATGCCATTGGCTAGATCCGGATTGAGGTCAAAGTTCCCCTATAATCGCACACCAGATGCCCGAACGCCACTTGGGCCTTGGCGCAAGCCTCGACCCCAGTTTGGCTTTGAAACTGCATTAGTGCGCAGACGAGATCAGCCGTATTCGCCTAACCGACTTCGGCGAGAAGCGACAATTGCCTCGGCTCAGATTGACCGCTTTGGTCGGTAAGCGAAGTTGGATACTCACCCGTGAAGCAGTGATCCGTGAACTGTGGGCTTTGCGCATCGCGGTGATCGCAGCCCACGGCGCGGTAGATGCCGTCGACGGAAAGGAACGCTAGCGAATCTGCGCCAAGGAACTCGCGCATTTCCTCCAGATCCTTGTTGGCAGCTAGGAGCTCAAGTTTATGAGGCGTGTCAATGCCGTAGTAATCGGGGTTTGTGATGGGTGGTGAGGCAATGCGCATGTGCACCTCTTTCGCCCCGGCCTCGTACATAAGCCCCACAATTTTTTTCGATGTAGTTCCCCGCACAACGCTGTCGTCGACGAGGACGATACGATTGCCGCGAATAATGCTGGCAGTTGCCGAATGCTTCAGTTTGACGCCGAGCGCGCGTATGCGCTGCTCTGGCTCTATGAATGTGCGGCCGACGTAGTGATTGCGGATGATGCCAAGCTCAAATGGAATATCAGCTTCTTGAGCAAATCCAATGGCCGCCGGCACCCCTGAGTCTGGAATGGGAACGATGACGTCGGTGTCGGCCGGCGCTTCTCGCGCAAGTTGAACACCCATCTGTTTGCGGATGTCATAGACAGTGCGCCCCCCAATCACCGAGTCAGGGCGCGCGAAATAGATGTACTCGAATATGCAGGGTCGGGCAGGGCGAAGCGGGAAGGGACGATGGCTTTCCAGTCCTTGCTGAGTAATGACGACAACCTCTCCGTTCTCCACCTCGCGCAGGAATTCGGCCCCTACTATGTCGAGAGCGCAAGTTTCAGACGCGAGTACATAAGAGGAGCCTAGCCGCCCGAGAACCAAAGGACGGATACCAATTGGATCACGTGCACCGATTAGCATGTCGTTAGTAACCCCAACGAGGGCGTAAGCTCCCTCGATCTGACGAAGCGCATCTATAAAGCGCTCCACAATCCGTCGCTTGGGTGAGCGCGAAAGTAAATGTAGGATTACTTCCGTATCGGATGTGGACTGACAGATGGCACCTGACGAAATCAGTTCGTTACGCACTGTGAGCGCGTTGGTGAAGTTTCCGTTGTGGCCAATGGCAAAACCGCCAGTATCAATGTCGGCGAACAGGGGCTGTACGTTGCGCAAGACCGCATCACCTGTCGTGGAATAACGATTGTGGCCGATGGCAATGTGGCCCTGGAGCCGCTGGATCACGCTAGCGCGGGAGAAACTGTCGCCGACGAGGCCAATGCGCCTTTCCGAATTGAACTGTTTGCCATCGTAAGAAACGATCCCGCATGCTTCTTGCCCGCGGTGCTGAAGAGCGTGGAGGCCTAGCGCAGTAATTGCCGCGGCATCCGGGTGGCCAAAAATGCCAAAGACCCCGCATTCCTCGCGGAGCCTGTCGTCCCCATAACGCAGATATCCGGGACCTCGAAGATTTTTGCCTACATTCTGGCAATCAGTCATGGCCACCTCCCGCTGGTGCCCTTGTGTGCCCCAAGAAGATACGCAACATTTAACGCTGTTAGATCTTCGACTGCGTTATCCTGCACGCGCCTGCCACCTGACCGAAATATGATACCTGATGCTGGGTTCAAGCGCCAATTGGTCGCTAGTATGAAGGCCCAAGAAGCTTTGCTGCTCCCCTAGTGGTTCCGTAAGCGAGGAGGGAAGGTTGGTTTCTAGCATTGAACGCAGGGCATCGCCGGTAGACTTGATGTAGGGGAGGGAGGCTGAATCGCGGATCCAGGTGAATTGCTGCGCCGGATTGGGGAAAAACGCCTCATAAAACATGAAGGGGATCACGATTAAGATGAAGCCCCGGAAAACGCCGAAGATGAACCCGAGAATTCGATCAACCATCCCGATTCGACTGTCAAGGATGGCGTCGGAAAGCCGGGCTGTAATCAAATGCACGACAATAAGTACGATCACAAATATGAGGGCTCCTACGACGATCTGCGCGACGGCGGCCTGGGTGCCCATCTGTTGGGCCACCTCTTCGGCGAAGGGCTTGTGGTAGATGACGAAATATAGGACGGCGGCGGCGGCAACAAGCCATGAGAAGATAGAGAGCACTTCTCGCGCAAAACCTCGGTACATCGCCAAGAGGCCGGATATAAAGGCAACGGCAATTAGTGCAGCATCGAGGTAAGTCAGCGGCCCGATCATGAACGAAATTCCTGTTGTCAGCAGCGTTCGACACAGCGGTGCCGCCATTTCTCAGTCGCATGACGGCGACCCGTCTGCAAGCTCTCTCAGATGCGCGACGCGGCGCAGCTGCAGCTTCGATGTTTTCGTTTCTAGTTCTCCCTGGGCTGGCATCACCGCGCGGCGAAATCCAAGTTTCTGAGCCTCTTTCAGTCTTTGCGACATGAGTGGGGTCGCCCTCACTGCTCCCGAAAGCGACACCTCACCGAAGTGCACTTGGTGTCGCGGAATCGCAACACCCGATAGTGAGGATAGCAATGCAGCAGCTGCCGCTAGATCAGCCCCAGGTTCGTTTATCTTCAGTCCGCCAGCGATATTGAGGTAAACATCACGCCCTGCGAACGATACGCCGGCGCGCGCCTCAAGTACGGCCAGGAGCATGGATAATCTATTTGCGTCCCAGCCGACGACGGCGCGGCGCGGTGTACCCAGTCCCGACGGAGCCACGAGCGCTTGAATTTCGACGAGCAGAGGGCGCGTGCCTTCGATGCCGGCAAATACGGCGGCTCCGGGGCATGAGGAGGCATCGCGGTCGCCGAGGAAAAGCTCCGAGGGGTTCGCGACTTCGCGCAATCCTCCCGAGACCATCTCGAATACGCCAATTTCATCCGTCGCTCCGAAGCGGTTCTTGACTGCGCGCAAGATGCGATAGGTGTGTCCGCGGTCTCCTTCGAAATACAACACCGTGTCAACCATGTGCTCAATCACTTTCGGACCAGCTATTTGGCCATCCTTTGTCACATGCCCTACCAGCAGCAGCGTGGTGCCTGCGGTCTTAGCATGGCGGATTAGAGCATGGGCTGCCGCGCGCACCTGGCTCACTGTGCCTGGCGCAGCTTCGATGGCCTCGGCCCAAAGGGTTTGAATCGAATCAATGACAATGAGGTCCGCGTGTTTACCGTCCTGAAGCGTTGCGAGAATGGAGGCGAGATTTGTTTCACTGGCGAGTGCGACTGGTGAATCGGTCAGCCCGAGCCTCTCGGCACGCAGGCGTACCTGTGCGGATGCTTCCTCGCCTGAAAAATAGATGGCGCGCTGTCCTGCGGAGGCCATCTTTGCGGCTAGCTGCAAGAGAAGCGTAGATTTACCAACACCTGGCTCGCCGCCGATCAGTAGAGCCGATCCGGGCACGAGTCCGCCGCCTGTTACTCTGTCGAGCTCAACGTGGCCCGTAGAGAAACGTGCCGCTTCTTTGGTGCGCCCTTTCAAGGTCTCCAGCGAGACAACTCGCCCCGAACTGCTCCGCGTCAGCCCCGTGCCGGGTGGCGCTGCGACGTTGGTCTCCTCGATCAGGGTGTTCCACTCGCTGCAAGCAGAGCATTTTCCCGCCCAGCGTGGCGAGACCGCACCACAGCTCTGGCAGACGAACGACGTCTTGCTCGCCTTGCCCATGCTCTATCAGTCGCCTTGCTCGAGATAAGCGCGGTGGAATCGGGGCCGCCATCGCGTCAGGACTTCGTAGCCGATCGTTTTCGCTCCGGCTCCCACGGTCTCGATTGCCAGGTCCGGCCCAACGAGATCGACCCAATCTCCCGGTATGGGAGCGGGATCGTCAATATGTGTCACGTCTACGGTGATCAAGTCCATGGATACTCGTCCCACGATGGGTGCGTGCCTGCCGCGGATGCTAACTAACCCACCGGGGTCTTCGTTTGTCGCACTTGCGTGGCGGAAGAGTCCGTCAGCGTAACCAGCCGCGACGGTAGCAACTCGAAGACGTTTTCGCGCGCTGTAGCTGGCTGAGTAGCCAATGAAGTGGCCAGGTGCAACGTCCCGCACCTGCAGGATGCGTGCACTGATGCGTAAAACGGGACGCACAGGCGTCATGCGTCCAGGAGTAGCCTGTCCGCCAAAAAGCGCATACCCAGGACGAACGAGATCGAGGTGGTACTCAGAGCTGAGCATCATTCCATCCGAGGCGGCGATGCTCGCGGGCGCAAACGGTAATTTCGCACGCAGACGATTAAATTTATCGAGTTGTTCCCGATTCATGGGATGGCCCGCTTCATCCGCACAGGCGAGGTGGCTCATGATGAGAGAAGTGTTCAAACGGGCCAAGAGGTCCGCATCACGTGAAAGCTCTGCAATCTCGTTTTCGCTGATGCCAAGCCTGTTCAAGCCCGTGTCTATGTGCACGGCCGCTGGCGGAAATTTTACGGGATTAGACGCAAATGTGGCCCACTCGCGCACCTCCCCCAAACTTGCAAGCACCGGAATTGCGCCGATGCTCATCAAGTCGCGTGCTGTTCCCGGTATGAGCCCATCGAGGACGTAGATTGCCGAATTTGGGGCAAGCTCACGCGCTGCGCTAGCCTCTTGAGGCGTGGCGACGAAGAAGTGCCGACAGCCGGCCGCAACCAGGGCGGGAATTATGCGCTTAGCGCCCATGCCATATGCATCAGCTTTGACCACGGCACCGCATGCAGCTGGCGCGACGTGCCGGGCAAGCGCACGCCAGTTGGCAGAGGCTTGCGCAAGATCAATAATGATGGTTCCGGTTGCACCGACGGGAATGTCGACCGGCCCATGTTCTGAGGTAACTCGCGTGTGCACAGGTGCCACGCCCATTTTCACCTCCGGCGAGGCATCGCCAGGATATGATGGAAAGCGGCGAGCCCGAATGTCATGCATGGAGCTTCACACCCGAGATGCCATTAACAGCAGCCCTAATAGCTCCCAATCGGGGTGCAAACGAGGCGATCAACCCAAGTAATCCGGCATCTCATGGTCGCGGACCAGGTTGGAAAAGCGCGTAAACTGACCTTCGAAACTCAGTGGAACGGTGCCTGTCGGACCGTGGCGCTGCTTGCCGATGATGACCTCAGCGCGGCCATGGACAAGGCCCATCTCTTGCTGCCATTTAAGAAATTCCTCGCCGTGGGCTTCGGACGGCTTTTTGCGCTCGACATAGTACTCCTCGCGGAAGACGAACATGACCACGTCGGCGTCCTGTTCGATCGAGCCCGACTCGCGCAGGTCAGCGAGTTGAGGCCGTTTGTCATCTCGTTGCTCGACCTGACGGGAAAGCTGAGAGAGTGCAATGATGGGGACGCTGAGTTCCTTTGCAAGCGCCTTGAGTCCCGTAGTAATCTCTGAGACCTCTTGCACACGCCCATCGCTCTGGCGCTTATGCCCGGTCAGAAGCTGCAAGTAGTCAACCACCAGCAGACCCAACCCTTTCTGGCGTTTTAGCTTGCGCGCACGTGCTGCTAGCTGCGTGATGGAGATGCCGCCTGTTTGGTCAATATAGAGCGGGATTTCGCTCATCTCGCGGCTCACTTCGACGAGCTTGCGAAACTCCGGCTCATCGATCATGCCGCGGCGTATCTTCTCGCTCGAAATTTCGGTTTGTTCCGAGAGGATACGTGTTGCCAGCTGTTCGGAAGACATTTCCAGGGAGAAGAAGCCGACGATGGCGCCGTCGACCGCCTTCTCAGTACCATCGGATTGTTGTTCGGTGCGGAGATTTCGGGCGATGTTATAGGCTATATTGGTGGCCAGCGCCGTCTTGCCCATGCTCGGCCGGCCGGCGAGTATAATCAGGTCAGATGACTGCAAGCCGCCAAGTTTGGCATCGAGGTCGGAAAGACCTGTTGATAGCCCCGATAAGTGACCAGAGCGTTGGTAGGCTGCGTTCGCCATGTCGATAGCGTTCGTCAGCGCGGTGTTAAACCCCAAAAAGCCCTGTCCATATTTGTTCTGCTCAGCAAGATCGTAAAGCCGCGTTTCGGCCTCCTCAATCTGCGCTTTGGGGGGTTGGTCAACGGCGCTATCAAATGCGCAGTTGACCATGTCCTCACCGATAATGATGAGAGCCCGGCGGGTGGCCAGATCATAGACCGTGCGGCCGTATTCTAGTGCGTTGATGATGGATGTCGCGTTGGCAGCAAGCGTTCCCAGGTATTGGGGCACCGTCATCGTCGGTGAAATAGGTTCGGCATTTTCGAAGAACGTCTTGAGGGTAATGGGTGTAGCTTGTTTGCCCGCGTGTATTAGCTTCGCGACTGTCTCGAAAATCTGCTGGTGCAGCGGATCGAAGAAGTGTTGCGCCTCAAGAAATGAGGACACGCGGTCCATCGCCTCGTTATTTACGAGAATGGCGCCGAGCAGAGCCTGCTCGGCTTCCAAATTGTGTGGAGCCTGACGAAATGGGAGGGACTCGTCAGCAGCGTGGGCTGCCTTGGACCGGTCCGAAATGAGCGTTGCGTTTTGTGCCATAGGTCGGACGCTATCCGATTCCGAGCGCCTACCGTCGAGGGGGTAATCGTCCCAGTCCCCACTATGCACATCAGGTGCGGAATTCGCTTGCTTAGGCGAATCGTGCAACAGGTCCTATTCCGTGGGCTTCTCCGCCTCGCTGTCGTGGGCTACGGGCGCCTCTTCGGCGGTCTCTTCGGGCTCCACGCCTTGCTCGAAGACATCAGGGTTAAAGGTTTCCAGTTCCAACTTCTCATCCTTGACGACAGTAACATCCTCACCGGCTGCCTGGCGTTGGGCTTCGTCCTCAGAGCGGGCGATATTGAGTGCTACCTTAATCACGACCTCGGGGTGCAGCGCGAGGCTTATCGCGTGCAAGCCCAGCGTTTTGATTGGCCGCTCTAAGATCACCTGACGGCGCTCGATGGTGAACCCGCCGTCTGTTACAAACTCAGCGATATCACGGGTCGATACCGAACCATAAAGTTGACCTGTATCGCCGGCGCTCCGGATGGCGACGAAAACTTGACCGTCGAGCTTTTCTCCAACGGTCTCTGCTTCCTTCTTAAGCTCGAGGTTATTGGCTTCAAGCTGGGTGCGCTCAGTTTCGAATCGGGACCGGTTTTCTTTGGTCGCGCGAAGTGCCTTTTTCTGCGGAAGCAGAAAATTGCGCGCATACCCATCCTTGACCTTTACAACGTCGCCCATCTGGCCAAGCCGACCGATGCGCTCAAGCAGTATCACCTCCATTGAAGATCTCCTTCTTAATTTGACTGCATTAGTTCTTGCTACGATTTTGGCGGTTCCGATGGCCGCTGGATCACCTTGCGAAGAGGCCAGACCGATTCCGTTAGTCCGAGGATCGCGACGGCAAGCGAGGCCACCGTATTTAGGATGAAGAGCGCGGCATAGATCGCCCACAAGGCAAAGGGACGCCATGAGCGTCCACGTGTGACGTAGTGCAGGACGGCGAGGCCCATTAGGACGTAGGCGAGAAATAGCGGGCCGGCAAAGGCAGCAGCGATGAAGCCGGCCATCCCGGAAAGAAATGCGGCAGCCGTCGCGACGGCGAGTGCAAGTGGTGTGCGGGGAGGATACGAAATTGCTGCAAGGTCGGGCCACGGCCGTTGGAGCCGGCCCGACGCAAGCGTAATCCGGCCCGCGAGCCACATGTTGAATAGTAGGCTGCCCATTGTTGATATGGCGGAGGCTGCCGGCAGCAGATTGAGCGTAATAGAGGTTATCTCGTTAATCTCATCGGGGCCGAGCGTAGGTGCCTCGGGCATCTTGGCGAGTTCATTCTGAACGAACGAATCCAACGTTGTTCGCAAAGTCTCACGCAGTGCCTCCTCGTTTCCTCCCAATAGGAACAGAGTCAGGGTCGAAAAGGCGCCTGCCGTCAGCGCGGCGGCTAGCACAACACGCCCGATTGGATACCACTCAGTCTCGCCTTCGGCCTGCCGACTGAGGGAGGCAAGGTGCACGAGCAGGACGACGGGAAGGGCTTGGCTTGCAGCAAAGACAAGAGCGGCCGTACCGCTTCCCGCCGCAAAGACGATTGCCGTACCGACGATGCCGGCGAGGGCAGCTGCCCTGGGCCCAACTCCGAGTCCTGCTAAAAAAAGCGCAAGGGGCGTCAAAACAAAAAGCAATATGCGTACGAGCATCGGACCTGTCGTCGCCGATGCGAAAACAGTGGCCGAGACAATTCCGGCGCCTAGTCCAATCAGGAGCGAATAGGGCATTAAGATAGCTGTCCCGCGTTGTCGCGGTTAGAGAGCAGGGGCGCAATCGCCAGTTCTGTCCCAACCCATGGGCATGTCCGAACGGTCAGTCGAATACGTGTCTCGTCACTTTAGAACATAAGGCAACAGCCCGAGGAAACGTGCCCGCTTAATGGCCCGCGATAGTTCGCGCTGCTTCTTTGCCGAAACGGCGGTAATCCGACTGGGAACAATCTTGCCACGTTCTGACACATACCGTCCAAGTAGACGCACGTCCTTGTAGTCGATTTTCGGCGCATGCTCTCCCGAGAACGGGCAGGTCTTGCGGCGACGATGGAAGGGGCGGCGTCCACCGCTCGATGCGATCTCGGCCATGACTTATGCCTCCGAATTTTTACTGGACGCCGCCGAGGGCTTGGCCTCGGCTGAGGGTGCGTCTGCATTTTCACGCGCTGGGGTGGACGTGCGGTCCCCGCCTTCACGATCACCACGAGGCGGCGGTCGCGACCTGCCACCCGGACCATCACGATCCCCACGGAACCCACCGCGTCCTCCGCCACCACGAAACCCGCCGCGCCCGCCGAATCCGCGATCGCCGTCGCGGCGGTCGTCTCGGTCACCTTTGCGCATCATGACCGAGGGATCGGTCTCATGCTCGTTTACCTTTAGCGTTAAGAAGCGAATGACCTCGGTCGATAGGCCCATCCGCCGCTCCATCTCTGCAATAGCGTCGTGGGGTGCATCGATATTCAGAAGAGAAAAGTGCGCCTTGCGGCTCTTCTTGATCTTATAGGCCAACGCCTTAAGGCCCCAATACTCGGCCTTGGTGACCTTGCCGCCACCTTCTTCTATAATACCTGCGTATTCTTTGGTTAGTGCCTCGACTTGGGCGTTGGAGACGTCCTGGCGAGCGAGGAAGACATGCTCGTAAAGTGGCATGTGCTGGGCCTTTCGTTCTATTGTCCGATCGCTCCGGCGCAAAGCCCCTTATGGACCCGAATAAGGCCCAACTAGATCACCCATGAGAGCGAAGACACCGGGTTACGGGCAAGAAGCCCGGCCGCATCGCTGCGGTCCCCCGTTCAGCCTCCAACCGGAGCGGGTAAGGGGCGCTTTATACGCCAAAATCTGATCCGGGCAAGAGGTGAAACATTGTACGAGGGCCAACGCTCTCCTGCACAATCGGATAAAACAATGGGTTGGCTTAGCTTGACAGAATACTCGGCGACATGGCTAAAGCGGCCCGGGCGGCCCATCATCTACCTCCGATGAGCCGATAACACCTCCCGAATAAGGACGAAAACGAATGGCGGTTGCATTCGTATTCCCCGGACAAGGCAGTCAGGACGTTGGCATGGGCCGCGAGATGGCTCAGGCTTTTGGTGCGGCGCGTGAGGTCTTTGAGGAGGTTGATGAAGTCCTGTCCCAGAACCTTTCACAGATTATGTGGGAGGGCCCCAAGGAGACCCTGACGCTTACAGAAAACGCGCAGCCGGCGCTAATGGCGGTATCAATGGCTGTGATGCGCGTCCTAGAGCGGGAGAAGGGTTTCTCTCTCAAGGACAGGGTCAAGTTTGTCGCAGGCCACTCGATTGGCGAGTATTCTGCATTGGCCGCTGCCGGGGCCTTCTCGCTCGCTGATGCTGCCCGGCTTCTGATGCTCCGAGGTCAAGCCATGCAAGCGGCCGTGCCGGTGGGAAAAGGCGCGATGAGCGCGCTATTGGGCGTTGGGATTGACGTTGCCCGCAAAGTAGCCGACGCGGCTGCAAATGGTGACGTATGTCAGATTGCCAATGACAATGAACCGTCACAGGTTGTTCTTTCCGGCGATAGATCGGCGCTCGACCGTGTACCGGAAGTCGGTAAAAAGTTCGGCGTGCGCCGTGCCGTACCGCTTCCGGTTTCAGCGCCTTTCCATTGTTCGCTGATGCAACCCGCCGCCGACGCGATGGCGGAGGCGCTCGAGCATGTGGACGTCAAGTCGCCCGTTGTTCCGGTCGTCGCCAACGTGATCGGACGCCCCATCACAGACCCGGCTGACATCAAGAAACGCCTTGTAGAGCAGGTGACCGGCACC
>JAUVPN010000268.1 GCA_030598645.1 Hyphomicrobium sp.
ACAAGGGAGCGGCAATTGCCACCTTCCTCGATGTCGTTGCGAAAGCGAATGAGATACTGGCCACGTCGGAAGCAGCGTGGGAACGGATACGGGGGCTAGTGAAGCCAAAGAGTGACGCGGAGTTCGCTGCCATAAAATCCTTCTACCGCGAAGGCATTCCGCAGCCGTGGAGTGCGGCACAAACAAAGTCAGCTGAGAAACTTACACAATTACTTACTGAGGTGGGCGCGGCCAGGCTTATGGGTGGTGACACCAAATTCGATCCGAAGTTATTCCATGCTGCAGGCAGTTAAGGCGCCGGAGAAACAACGGTTCAAGCTGGGGCGTATCGGCTGGTCTCTCGTCTCGCTTCTGGCGCTGGTTGCCCTATGGGAGATTGCTGCTCTCATCGCCCAGAGCCGATACCTGCCTGGTCCGTGGACCGTTGTGGAGGTAATGATCCGTGAGGCGAAGGCTGGCGAGCTATGGTCCAACATAGCTGCGACATTGATCCGGGTCGCATTTAGTTTTGTCATCGCCATGTTCATTGGATCAGCCATAGGTTTGGCGTTGGGTCGGTTCCAGGGTGCCGATCGGTTCTTTGATAGTTGGTTGATATTTTTCCTAAACCTGCCAGCGCTAGTGATTATCGTCCTTTGCTATATTTGGTTTGGGCTGACCGAGGTGGCCGCCATAACGGCGGTTGCCGTCAATAAAATCCCCAACGTCGCCGTGACCATGCGCGAGGGTGCTCGCAACCTGTCGAAGGATTTGGAAGAGATGGCGCACGTCTACCGCTTCGGCTGGTGGAAGACGCTCCGTCACGTCATGATGCCTCAGCTGGCACCGTTCTTTGCAGCGGCCGCGCGTTCGGGCCTGGCGCTGGTTTGGAAGATCGTACTTGTTGTCGAGGCGTTCGGCCGTTCCGACGGCGTCGGTCATCAGCTTAACATCGCGTTCCAGCTTTTCGACGTGCCTATGATTTTGGCCTATGCGTTGGCTTTTATCATTGTGGTTCAGATCATTGAGATGACGATGTTGCAGCCGCTACTGGCGAGGGCGAATAAATGGCGGCGCTGACGCATCCGCTCTGCGTGCGTATTGACGAGAAGATCTTCCCGGCAATCGGCGACCGTGCGCAGAATTTGGTGTTGAAGAGTATTGGCTTCGACGTCGACCCAGGCTCGTTTGTCGTAATCACGGGACCGTCGGGTTGCGGAAAATCGACGATGCTCAACATCATTGCAGGGCTCGATGAAGACTACGAAGGGTCGATTAATTTTGGCGTGGACGGGCATCCCCGCATTGCTTACGTGTTTCAGACGCCGCGTCTGCTTCCTTGGCGGACAGTTTATGAAAACATAGCGTTGGCGCTTCCCGAGGGGGATCCGCGCGTTGCGAACATTCCCGAATTGCTTCAACGCGTTGGACTCAGCTCGGCGGCGGCCGCGTATCCTGAAATGATTTCTCTTGGCATGCAGCGTCGCGTCGCCTTGGCGCGCGCCTTTGTACTGGAGCCAGAATTCCTGCTCATGGACGAGCCCTTCGTCTCTCTAGACGACCCTACTGCGCAAGCGCTGCGGGAGCTTCTTGTGACGCTGTGGTCAAGTCGTCCGACGACGGTGCTTTTTGTGACCCACGATCGTGCTGAATCGGTGATGCTCGCAACTCGCATCTTGCGCCTGTCCGACGGCTCTGCAAGTATTGCTCAAGATGTGGCCGTGCCGTTGTCGGTCGCCGACCGCTCAAACCGAGCGAAAGTGCTGGCTGAGCAGCATCGCATCTTCGGTGACGGATAACTTCCAAGATGAAACAACGACGCCGAAAGGTGAGCTTCCTCGCCAGTGTGACGAGTGAGGCAGAAGCGCAAACCTGTGTTGCGCTGGGGGCCGACATTATCGACGCGAAGAACCCTGCGACGGGTGCACTTGGTGCATTGCCCGGAGCGCAGGTGCGAGCGATTTGCGATAGAGTGCGCATGCATGCGCCTGTGAGTGCGACCATCGGTGATTTTCAGGCCGACCCCGAGCGAATAGCCGATGCCGTTTGCAGGACGGCCAGCTTGGGTGTGGACATTGTCAAGATCGGCTTCTGGCCGGGTGGAGCCGTGCACCCGACGTTACAGAGATTGAGTAACCTTGAGCTTGGAGGTGCCCGGCTCGTGGGGGTGCTTCTCGCTGATCATGGCATGGACATGCATCTTATCCACCTGATGGCCGAGGCCGGCTTTATAGGGGTGATGCTCGATACTGCTGACAAGGCTTCCGGAGCTTTGCCCGACATTCTTTCTGCGCCCGTGCTCGCCCAGTTTATCGATACGGCCCACGGACATGGCATTTTTGCGGGGCTTGCCGGATCTTTGCGCGTACGGCATGTGCCTGAGCTGGTGAAACTTGGCCCAGATTTGCTTGGCTTCCGCGGTGGATTATGTCGCGACGGTCAAAGATCAAACGTGATCGACACAGATGAGGTGGGTCGGGTCCGCAGCGCCATACCGCTGGCAGACTTAACGAGCGAGCCGTTTTGTATCCGGGAGAGGGCCGCAAGAAAGGCGCGTACGCAGTTGGAGCGGGCGTTTTGACAGACCAATACAACATTGGCGAAAAACTCGTGGCCGAAGATTGGCTCGACATGAACAACCGAGACCGCATTTTTGTGCGCGGGCTCGTGTTACCTATTTCGGTTGGTGTCTATGAGGAAGAGCAAGGCGTCAAACAGAAGGTTAATTTCACGGTGGAGGCCGCTGTCGCGCCGACCGTTGACGCAAAGGGCGATGAGATCGCTGAGGTGCCCTCCTATGACGACCTTGTTGGCGCGGTTCGCGCGGTTGTGAGCGAGGGGCATATCAATCTTGTTGAGACGTTGGCTGAGCGCATTGCCGAACGCTGCCTGAAGGACGAGCGGATTGTTACGGTACGAGTGCGCGTGGAGAAACTTGAAAGAGGTCCAGCGTCCGTTGGCGTTGAGATCGTTCGTCCACGAAAGGCGGTTCCTGGCGTTGAGCTGCGACAGATCAAGAGCTAGAACCGGCTCAGTAAAGCCGATTGTGGTAAAACTTGGCGGGAGCCTCGCCGAGAGCGGGCGGCTGCCATCCATCTTGAACATTGCGGGAAGGGCGCGGGTTCCGATAGTGGTCGTGCCGGGTGGAGGAGCGTTTGCCGATGCCGTGCGCCGCGCGCAGGCCGTATTCCATTTTTCGGATGAGGTCGCACACCAGATGGCGCTGCTTGCTATGCACCAAACGGGGATGATGCTAACGGCGCTTCATTCCAGGCTCGTGCCCTTCGAGACATTGGCGGGCCTGAGACGCACAATTGCTCGCGACCAGATCCCTGTCTGGTTACCAATGAAACTTGCACAACGCGATGCGCGTATCGCAGCAGACTGGTCTACGACCTCCGATGGTCTCGCTGCACGTCTCGCCGAACGACTGGGGCGCGCGCCTGTGGTTCTGGTAAAATCATGCCGTGTCGCTTCTAGGGCACCGCTTGCCTCACTAGTGAGACTAAGAATAGTCGACCCAACCTTCGCGGCAATCGCGGTCCGCGCGGGGCTGCAGTGGCGGGTTGTCGGCGCTGGTGACGAAAAAGACCTAGCATTGCTTATAGAAACGCCAACTCGGCCTTCTTGTCGACGCCCGAACAAGCCACGCAATCTTGGTCGACGGGCAGCCCAACGCCGTGCTATCGCGCGGCACAGATGAGAGAGGACGACGTTAAGACACCACGCTTCGGTTGGGCGCTCACGGGATCCGGGCATTTCTTTAAGGAGTGCCTGGAGATTATGCGCGAGCTCCCC
>JAUVPN010000249.1 GCA_030598645.1 Hyphomicrobium sp.
GATCTACCGACCGCTATCATGCACATCGGCAAGTCTGCGATCCAGTCGGCATGCGCCAGATCGCCGGCGCCGTGGCTCAGCTGGAGAAGGCCCGCCATCGCCAACTCTGCACTGTACAGATCAATACGCGGAGAATGCTGCGCGCATTCGACAGAGGCAAGGCGGCGGTCTGCTGTTCGTGATCACGGTCCATCTTCGGTTGGTCGATCAATGTCCGCTTTTGGCACTTAGCGGACATTCAGTGCACCCGGCCGTATGTCCGCTTTTGGGGGTAAAGCGGACATCAGCAACGGAGGAGCTGTCGCCTTGGCTGTCCTTTCTGAGAATGATCACCTAAAGCCGATTCCATACGGCTCCGATCAGAAGTGTACCTCGCGCTCATTGCATTACGTTCCTCTCAGACGGCGCGCCTCCTTCAAGTACGTGAAATAGCTACGCTTGATTCGCTCGTTCTCAGGGCTATGCGTCCTCATGGGCGTTAGCCTCCATGGCCAAGTCACTGTTTCGGGAGGGGTCGCAGCTATCTGCTATTCGGCATTCTGCCCCGTCTCGACCAAGTATTAGGTTAGTTTCCTGGGGTGTAGGTGCGCGCTAAAGAACGAGACCTGCTCTTGGCTCGAGCGTTCAAACCACTCGCCAATGCAGACATCGAAATGTCTTATGGGCAGCTTCACCAAACGAGCCTTATCGCCCATGCGAGCCGCAGCAAGCACGGCTGCACGCGGCGAGGCCATGCTGTCCTCCATGCAAGCAATGATCAGCGAAGGACACCTGACCGCTCTCACATAACGGACGGGCCGATAGAAGGGCATCGTCAGGAAGAGGCGCGCGGCCACCTCGTTTCGCCACACAGGCGGAACAATGGCGCTGAAACCTTCGTAAGCGTCGTGGCCCGACATCGCCGCAAGCTGTCCCGGCGGCGCGACCAAGGGCACATAATAGGGTTCCTTTCTCAGAACAGAACGCACCGCATCAATGAGCGCAGCTCGTTCAAGCCGCACGATGGCTCCCAAACCGGCATACTGCACGACCATCCATGCGCTTGCGGCGCCATCCATCATCGGACATTGCGCCGAGACCGCAGCAATCTGGCGATCCCTGGCGGCGGCAACTAGGACATGTCCGCCGGAAAACGAGTATCCCCACAACGCGATCCGGCAGGGATCTACTCCTTCCATGCGGCGTGCAAATGCGATCGCAGAGGCCCAGTCTTCGAGCTGACGCGAAATCAATATGAGCTGGCGCGGCTCACCATCGCTGGCGCCGAGGTGCCGGTAGTCGAACAGCAGAACGAAAAAGCCGGCATCCACAAACCGTTTGGCGTACGGCTCAAGACCGGCGTCGCGGGTGCCCCCGAGACCGTGCGCCATCACAATACAGGGTGCAGGTCGCGTGGCACCTTTGTCCGGAATATACACCCAAGCGCGGCACGTCACGCCTTGGCTTTCGAATTCGTGGTCACGGCGTAACGCGGATGTCATTCCTCCCCCCTACCAAAAGACGCTAGCAGCGGCTGCGGCGCTCCGCTCACGCGATACTTAGGCATACCAGCCGGCTCGACCATGTGGGAAATGCCACAGCGCAAGCGCAAGCGACCATTCATAATCGGGAGCGAAGGTTGGCTGAAGGGTTGGTCCGATGATCCGTCCAGAACGCATAGGCAGACTTAACGCGCAAGCAAGCGCAGCGAACGCTGGTAGGGCGAGCGCTCGAGGTCCAATGGTACCTCACACGATCAGCGGAGTCGTTACGTTAGCCGTCGGTTTCGCCGTGCTCACGAGTTTTTTCCTCGCCACTGACTGTCCGCATCGGCTCCTGCCCGGCACTCGGACTGCGTTCAAGCAGCTCACCGGCCTGCGGGCTTGCAGAGTTCCCTATAGCAACGAATTGGTTCAAGCCAAGTTCTAACGTACAGAGGAGAATAAGTGCAATGTCCAACAGAACAATCAATCATCGAGTGCCCGATCTGCAAGAGTTCTTCTCGTTCGCACGAGAAGCAGAGACTTCAATCGTGAAATTGGGCAGGTCTGCGCCCACAACTTCTGAACTGGATACGTTTTCTTATCAATACTGGCGGGCTGTCGATGAATTGCACGACAGGCTACGTATCCTACATGGGAAGCACCCAATGTCAGATCGTGTGGCCCAAGAATTTGTGAATTTGACATTGCGGTGTGAGGCAGCTTGGCGCTCCAGAATTAAGCCGCGTGGTTATTCCGGTGATTATCGTGTCATGGAGCTCTTTTACGAGTTAGACGACCCCTGCGAGCAGAAGAGCCATCGTACTGCCTCAAAGGCGCCGGGGGAGAGGCTCGTGGAGAGTGCGTTCAAAAATACGCACGGTGTGCGCCTCATATACAAGCGTGCGAAGATGCTAGAAACGTTTCTCGTGGAGCAAATTGGGAAAAGCAAACGCCAACTGAAAATTTTGGACGTCGGTGGGGGTGGGGCAAAGTATTTTCGACGCGCTGCCGCCAAAGTTGCAAATAAGGCTGTAAGCTACACCATATTTGATCTGGACTCGTCGCTTCCACTATTTTGGCAGCATGACGTCTGCGAAAATATTTCAAAGAATGTACGAGTCGTGTCCGCTCCGGTCAAGGCCTTATTAGGAGGTGGGCACCCGGAGGTATCTTCTGAAAAGTTTGATGTCATCTTGTCTTCTGGACTCTTCGATTATCTAGAGCAGGACGTGGCGCAACAGTTAGCGGGTCATCTTTTTTCGTTACTGCATCAGGGTGGCAAGTTGGTGATCGCTAACATGTTGGATAGCGAGCCAGCGCAGGCAGCATTTTTCCGGGAAACACTTATGGATTGGAAAATTGTTACCCGAAGCGATGAACAAATGCACAACCTACTGCCACACGTTAAGGCAGAGAAATATCAACGGTTTCCCGACGTTGATTTGGGTGTAATTCATTTCACCAGGAGTTGATCGGTGGATCAAATCCTTAGCGCCAAACGCCAAGCGGAGCCTCAGAAAGCCCACGCACTGGCATTTGAGGATTGCCCTGCTCCTCAAAACATCGGCGAAGCGCCATTTCCTCGATCTGTGCTACCCATGAAGACAACGCAACAGAGGCATACTCCTCAGCCGTCCGAGCCACGCGCGCTTAGAATTGCGTTGATCCCAGCTGGAGCCGAACCCTTATCGCGGGAATTCGCGGCTCAATTCGTTCGCGTCTTGCGGTCACACACCAAGACGAAGGTGCTGCGCTCCCAGAATGCGGCCAGGAGTTGTGCCGATGGCAACACGTCGATTGACGCGAGCGTTGTCACCCAAACCCGCAACGAGCTCAAATCGCAATTCGGCTGCATTGTCTTCGTCGCGGATCGGGACGAGAGGGCGTGGGCGGACAAGGCCATTCGCCATGCGGATCTCGTCATCGCTGCAGGACGCCATGGCGCGAACCCTCAACCAAATGCGCTTGAGACCCTGGCTGCCCGCTACCTGCCTCCCGAAGCATGCCGCATTGTGCTCCTCCACACCAAGCGCGGGCGCGTATCGGGCACCAGGGCTTGGCTCGCTTCTCGACCGGCGGTCATGCACCACCACGTCGCGCTCGACCGCGATGAGGACGTCCACCGACTCGTGCGTTTCGTGCGCGGGACGGCGCGCGGACTCGTCGCCTGCGGTGGGGGAGCGGTGTGTGCGGCCCACGTCGGCGTCTACAAGGCTCTGGTCGAGAGCGGCTTTGAGTTCGACATGATGGGCGGTGCATCAGCTGGAAGCGCAGTGGTGGCGGGTTTCATCCTCGGCACCTCACCTGAGGACATGGACCGCGCTATCCACGACATGTTCGTTGAGCGTAAGGCGATGCGCCGCTTCACCCTGTCTCGCTACAGCCTGCTTGATCACGCGAACTTTGACCGTGAACTTGCGGCGCTTTTTGGCGGCATCGACATCGAAGACCTTTGGCTGCCCTTCTTCGCGGTGTCCACCAACCTTTCAAGTTACACCCTCCACCGCCACCAGCACGGCGATTTGTGGACTGCCATCCGCGCGTCTGTGTCAGTACCAGTGCTGCTACCACCGATCTATACGTCCAAAGGCGAGATGCTGGTCGATGGCTCCCTACTTGATAATGTGCCTGTCCAGACGATGCGCGACCTTAAGAGCGGGCCGAACATCGTCATTGACTTATCTGTGCCGCAACCCAGCCTGTATGACGTCGACTACCGGTCGCTGCCGACAAGAGGTGCGCTCATAAAGCACGCTTTGAATCCCGTAAAGCGCGAAAGTCTGCCCGCCGCTCCGGGTCCGATTACCGTTTTAATGCGTAGCCTGATGGCCGGGTGGCAGAATTTCAAGCGCTATTTGCGCAAGGAGGA
>JAUVPN010000024.1 GCA_030598645.1 Hyphomicrobium sp.
CCCTAAGTAACAGCATAAACTATTACAGTGAGATGAACACCCCGTAGCAACCCAATCTGAAATAGCGCTCGTTTGCGCCGCTCTTGTTGGCGCGAACTCGATGGGTAGTGCCGTGAGAGCAAATATAAACAGGCTTAATCCTGCGTTAACCTGGCCGCCTAGGCGTGGCCGGCCTTGGAGCGCTCGAAGATGTGAGCGAGTTTCGCGTAATCTCTTACGCCCACATCCTCGGCCCGCAGATTTCCTGCAATTCCGGCTACTTCAAGAAAACCTTCAGGATCGGGGAGCAGTTGTTTAAGACTCGTGCGCAGCATTTTGCGGCGTTGACCAAAGGCGGCGGCGGTCACCTTTCCAACGGATTGTGCCGAGCAAGGCAGACCTGGATTCGAACGCGGCACGAAATCAACGACGGCTGAGGCAACCTTTGGCGGCGGCGTGAATGCTTCGGGTGGCAACGTGAGCACCTTGCGCACCTGGGTGCGCCATTGTGAAAGCACCGATAGGCGTCCATAGGGCTTAGTGGCCGGGGTTGCCACGATCCGCTCAGCTACTTCATTCTGAAACATGAGAACCATACGATCGTACCAGGGTGGCCATGGCTCCGTTTCCAACCAACCGACGAGAAGGAGCGTGGCCACACCATAGGGTAGGTTGGCTGCAATCGTCGCCTTACCATTGTGCTTGGACAACAAGTGCGGCCAGTTGGCCTTTAGCGCGTCTCCGAATTGCACTTTCAGTCGCCCTGGATATCGTTCCGCAATCATTCCGAGTGCCGGTGCGCAGCGTTCATCCCGTTCGAGCACAATCACATAGGCCGCGCCTTCCAAAAAGAGGGCACGCGTGAGCCCGCCGGGGCCCGGTCCTACTTCGACGACGGTACGACCGCGCAGTGGGCCGGCGGCGCGTGCAATTCGGCGCGTAAGATTAAGGTCAAGGATAAAGTTTTGGCCGAGACTCTTCTTGGCGCTAAGCCCTAGGCTGGCGATGACCTCGCGTAAGGGCGGTAGTCCATCTGGGCTTGTCCCGCAGCCGTTTCCGTGGTTTTCGTTTGCGGTCATCGTTGCGCATTCGCAGCGCGCGCGGCTGCGATACGGACTGCAAGCCGTAAACTTTCGATCAAACTGTTCGGGGATGCGCGCACTTCCGCCGCAATGTCGAAAGCCGTGCCGTGGTCGGGAGATGTGCGCACGAAAGGTAGTCCCAACGTTACGTTGACACCGTGGTCAAAGGCAATCGTCTTGAATGGAATAAGAGCTTGGTCATGGTACATGGCTATTACCGCATCGTAGCTGCCTCGCGCGGACGAATGGAACAAGGTATCAGCCGGGAACGGGCCGGCAACCGAAAACCCCTGGTTTTGCAATTCGGCAATTGCCGGTGCGATGACGTTGCGTTCTTCATCACCCATGGTGCCGTCCTCGCCGGCATGCGGATTAAGCCCTGCTAATGCAACTCGCGGCGCCGCTATAGCGAAATCGCGATGGAGCGACTCGGAGGTTACGCGCGCGGTATTCATGATTGACGCGCGTGTAATTGACCTTGGGACTTCGGCAAGAGGGATATGGATGGTAAGTGGGACAACCCGCAGTTCGCTTGAAACCAACATCATGACTGGGCTGAATTGTTGCTTAGGAAATTGGCGCTGCGCGAGTGCCGCCAGAAAATCAGTGTGGCCAGTATAGGTAAAGCCGGAGGCAGTAAGTACGCTCTTAGCAATCGGGTTTGTCACGAGGGCCATTGTCTCCCCGCTTAAAACCGCACGAGTTGCTTGTTGGATGGCAGCAATGACAGCGGCCGCGTTGGCGGGATTGGGCGCCCCAGGTATGGCCGGCGCAGCCAACGGCACCCGTCGCACCGGAAGTGCTCTAGCGAATACGGCTACCGCCTCTGACGGGGCTCCGATAACCTGCAGAGGTATTGGAAGCTCAAGCAGGCGGCTCCGTTCCTCCAGCGCTTCAGGGTCAGCATACAGGACGAACGGCGGCAGGTTGTGCTTGGCCCGTCCCATCCATGCCTTGATACATAGCTCGAGGCCAATCCCGGCTGGGTCACCCATGCTAATGGCGATCGGCATACGTCGTCGGCACTCGGCCGCAGCGCTCATCAGCGATACTCGATATGCGCGTCCTGCCGCAGGTCCTTAAGATGTCGCTTGGCCAGAATCTCAAACTCCTTCTGCTGGCGATCATTCTTTGCCGATACGCGCTTCTTCTGTTGCGCTGGAATGACCTTGCGGCCACAAACAGCCCACAACTCAACGCCACCTTCACCGACGCTGGGTGGCAACATCTCGTTGTCCTGCGCGCTCAACAGGAGCGTGCGTGTGGGTTCAGGGATACTCGATGGCGCACGCTTACCCAAGTTCTGGAATCGCGCGCCCGTCACGCCTGCGGTGAGTGAAGATGTGGCTTTGCAATTCTTGAAATTGGCGCGCATGAGCTCTGCATCGCGCAGCCGAACCGCGATTTCTTTTTGGTCAACCTTTGTCGGCAACAGCAGCAATATCCGTTGGACCTGCAACTCCACATCATCACTTCCTGTGACATCGCCCGCCATGCGGTCCAACTCGCTGACTACGCTCTGGATCTGCCGGCCATAACGACGACGAATGACGTTGTTCCACGAGACCGACGCTTTTATTCGCTCCTTCATAGCATCGATATTAGTGCCCATCTGGGCAAAATTTTTGCTCAACTGTTCAGGCGATATCTTGTTGCGGCTAGCCATTCCGGCGAGGACGCGGTTGACGTCTTCGTCCGACGCTAGCGCATTGAGACGCTTGGCTTCGTATAGTTTCAAACGCTCATCCACCAACTCGTCGAGGGCGGCCTTACGTGAGGGCATGGTGGACTTGCGTGCCCTAGCGACTGCCTGCTGCTGAATACTGCGGCCGAAGGCTTTCTTGCGCCTCTCAAATATTTTGATCACCTCTTCTTGTGACTTGCCTTGGTTCGCCTTGACGGTTTCGTCAAGAATAGCTTTCAGCCGCGCGGTGGTCTTGGGATCCTTGACGATGCTTTGAAAAATGGCCTTCACTTTGGGCTGGATATTTGCACCTATACTCATCAACCGGCGGCGCTGTTCTACTTCGTAACCGGTAATCGGTTGGTCATTGACAAGCGCAACGATGGATTGGGCTGTCTTGGATGAGCGCGAACGTTTGCTTTGCGGCTTGTTGGCGGCCAGTCGCGTTGCCCTCGAACTGTTGCTCCGGCTAGTGTGTTTGGCAGGCATCGACGAAGTCTTTGCCTGACCGCCGGTCGAGGTGTCCTGCACATGCGCCAACCCGGTTCTAGCCAATGGCATTCCGGCAAAGACGATGCTCAATAAGAGAAGGGCGCAGGCTCGCGATGTTGGAGACTGGCGCGGAGTGCAGCGATTTCGGAAAATCATCATAGGCTGCATCTTCTGGATGTGTGGCCTATGACAAGTTGGGAGATTCGCATCCCCGCTGCATGCTTCTGAGCTATGTTATCCACACGAACCGTGGCGGAGGCATGGCGCAATCCAGCCGCCCTGAAATTGAGCCGAATAGGCACGACTAGCCGCCAGATTGTTGCTCCGACGATGTGTAACTAAGGGCGTCGGTTTTGTAACCGAACTCGCCAAGATGCTTCAGCTCGAACCGCAGCATCAACGTTTGGCCATCGGCGATTTGCTCGCTCTTAAAGCGATTGTCGGTGTAGGTCGCGGTGAGAATGAGGCATTCGTCGCCATAGCGTACCTGGTAGAAGTTCTGAAGCAGATCTCGCTCGTCTATGTCATAACGCATCCCGCCCTTGAGGCTCCACCTCTCGGTGAGGGCCAATTTCAGGGAGGCGAGGACACCCTCTTGCTGTGTCGCAAAACCAGAGGGCAAATCGTCGGCTACGTAGGTGTAGGTCGCTGTCGCGTAGAAGGGGCCATAACCCACTATGGCGCCCGCATCCTGACGGCGCATCGCAAAGTTATCTTCATCAAAGCGCGTTTGCGAAATCACCCGGAAGAAGTCAGAAGGGGCTACGTACAAGCCCAGCACATAATCTGACCGGTCCGTCTCCAATCCACTGGTTGGATTGAAGATAGGATCGCCAACTTCATTGATGCCAGGAAGAGTATATGGATTGACACCTGCAAGGTGGAAGCTCTGGCCTGCAAGAATTCGGGCATACCCCCCCGTGTTGGACTGGAAAGTATATTGCAAACCCGCGTTGGCGCGGGTTCCCGTTTCGATGCGGTCGTAACCGGAAAATTTGTCTACATCGAACAGATTTGAGTCATCAAAGACGAGGCTTTGTGCGTCTTCGTCAGGTAGGTCGTCCTGCCTAACGCTTGCCTGGCGTCCAATGATCTGTCCGATCGGTTCAATGACATGTGAGCCCCTACTCGAATTCGCCACCCAAGGATAGGCGACTGTGACGCCGCCGAAGGCAAGACCGCGCGCCACCGACGTGGTGCTGTTGACGAACTCCCGAG
The DNA here is from genome assembly GCA_030598645.1 of Hyphomicrobium sp. The sequence continues at coordinate 4,456 of JAUVPN010000024.1, forward strand.
ACTGCGGATCGAAGTAGTTCCGAAGCTGATAAACATCACCACGCAGATGAGCAAAGGGCGTGTAGGTAATGCCTATATGATCGGACATCCGCTTGCGCCACTTAACCTCTGTTACTACGCGGTTCATTCTCTCCACACCGGCTCCAACGGTTTCATTGTCGCTCGAGAATCCCAGCACATTGGTATCCCATCGGAGCTCCCCACCAAGTATCGGATCAGCGGCCACATAATTGTAGTCAATGATTGGGTGCGCCCAAGAATCGGCGATGGGTTCGTCGGTAAACAGAAGTCCCCCGAGCTGATAAACATTCAGGCCAAAGTAATTGCGTTCTGATTGACCGACGAGGAAGCCCCTGTTCACGCGGTCTGTTAGTAGGATGTTGTCAAGTTTATAAAACCGGCGAAAAGCGTCGTCACTTTCAACGACGACATCCCAGCCTGTGTCCCACCAGCTCGATAACGAAAACAGACCTTTGGTCTCGATGCTGCCCCGCCAGCCATCATAACGATCGCGATCTTCTATCGAACTGGGCAGTTGGCCGGCATCCTGATCAATGCCAGCGAGGTCTACATAATATTCGCCATTAGCGAGCTTATGGCGCCATTTGCCCTGCCATAGAACACCTTGCCGCGTCATAAACTTAGGATAGAACGTAAAGTCATAATTCGGCGCGAGAGCAAAGTAGTAGGGAACCGTTGTACTGTAGCCGAATGCGTCGGAGACGCCCGGCTCGGGCATCAGGAAGCCCGACTTGCGCTTTGTCGAAGGATCAGCGTGCTCGAAGTAGGGAGTGTAGAGGACCGGCACTCCAAAAAGTTCAAATTGGGCGTCATAATAACTGATCGTTCCGGCCTGCTGATCATGAATTACGCGATCGGCGCTGATGCACCATAAAGGCGGCATCCCGTCCCGACTTTTACATGGGGTAAAGCGCCCCTTAATGAATTCCGTAACGTTGCCTTCGCGCCGTATCGCGCGCTGAGCGGCGATCCGCGAATCGTCTTTGGCGACAACGCTCAACGACTGAACAAACCCATCCCGGAAATCGTCGGTCAATGTATACCGGTCAGCGCGTACGATGTTGCCGTTGGGTTCTTTGAGAACAACATTACCGATTGCGGTTAGGGTGCCACCTGATTGGTTATACAGGACCTCATCAGCCGTCAGGATGTAATCGTTATAATAGATTTCGACGTTGCCACGCGCGATGACACTGTCGCCGCCGTTGTCATAGATCAGCTCGTCGGCCTGCAGATAGAGTGGCTGCGATCGGTCTATATTAAGCTGAGGTGAAATACTGACGTCACCGAACGAGTCAGCGGAAGGCGTCTTCGGGGTAATGACACTGGGGTCTTGGGCTAAGGCTGGAGTATCGCCAAAAGCGAGCACAGCAAAAAACGCCACGAGCATGACCAGACGTCCCCCACCGACAACCTTCCGGTGCCGGTAAGGAACGCGTGACCATCCGCAACCCTCATGCGGTGTCCGCGTAACACGCATCACTCAGCCATCCTCCTGGTGCAGCAGCACTGACGCCGAGACAACGAGAAGTAGAACAACGGGCAACCAAATCGCGGCCCAAGCGGGAACGAGACCAGCAACTCCGATTTGTCGGGAGACTTCTGCGAGTAGAAAAAAGCCTAACCCCCCCACTAAACCAGTGATGACCATAGTCTGGATGCCCCCTGAACGGAATGACCGCAACGACACAGTCGCGGCCAAAAGGACCATCGCGACACAAAGCAATGGCCGGGACAGCAGAGATTCATATTGCACGCGGAGTCTATCGGCCGAAATCTGCGCCTTTTCAGCTACTTCTATGAGGCGGGGCAATTCCCAGAACGACATTGACGAAAGTGAGCCTAATGCGTCGGTGACACGCTCGGGCGTCAAATAGGTTGAAAGGAGATATTGTTGAAATTTTTCGGGCTCTTGGCCGATTCTTGCCACCCATGCGTCCCTAATCTCCCAAAAGCCAGGTTTTAGCTCGGCTCGGGCACCATCGACACGCTCCACAAAATGGCCGCCCCGATCAAAAACGAACACTGTTACCCCGGTTAGGGTCAACCCTCGATTGGAGGCTAGAGCTGCGCTAATTACTGACTGGCCATCAGCCCCGTCTTGACGCAACCATGAGTCGCCCGATCGCGAGCGTAACAGATTAGTTTCTTTGCCAAATGCTTCTGCGTAGACCGTTTCGGCCTTGCTCCGTGCGCCTGCCGCGATGGGGTTGAAAATAGCAACGCCGAACACGCCAAGAACCACTGCGACGATTAAGCCGGGCCGCAGAAACTGCCATACTGACATGCCGCCTGCTCGCATCACCGTCAGTTCGCTCTGCCGGCTGAGCGATAGGAGCGCCGCGATGCTACCTACAAGGACTGCAAAGCCGACGAGATACTCCGCGTAGGCCGGCAATCTCAGTAATCCAATCAAAGCGACAGCCCCGATTGAGGCGCCGCCATACTTGCCCGACTGGCGGAGTAATTCCACCAAATCAATCATGTAGATCAGCAGACAACAAAGTAGAAATGTTAGCATTATTGCCAAGAGGAACCGCTTCGCAATGTAGCGGGGCAGTATGCTGGCGCTGATCATTGGCGTTTTGCTCCGCGACGAGCAACCGGATAGGGGCGCAACGTTCTCTGGGGGCGTTTCCCCGAAACAAATGGGATCGGAATCCTTGTCACCAGACCCTGGATCGTCTGAGTTAGCAGGCCAATGAAGGCGGGGGCGGTTCGCTCGCGTGTAGGCTGGGTCAATAGCCATAACGCAAATCCACTGGCCGCAAGTGGCATCACATAAAGTAGTGGGGCCATGATAGTTTGGATCGATACGACATTATTGAGGGCAAGGCCTCCAACACGGGCCGCCACTGCGATTACGAACGCTGCCGTGACGTAGTGCGTTCGGTTCTGACGCGTGCTTTGCGCCTGCCCAACCCAGGCCAACGCAATCAACGCAAATGCGATCGGGTAGAGTGGATTGGAGAAGCGCTCATGCACCTCGGACCAGAATCGTCCTGGAGACCGCTTGTACCTTACGCTCGTCGGCTCTGGATTGAGAAGCTCACCAAGGTAACGTTCGCGCGCTTTAAGATCGTTATTGTCGTCCCCCAACTTGCGCTCAAACTGGGCTAGATCGACCGCATACTTGTCGAAGGCAATCAATTGGGCTGGCTCGTCGGTCCTGCGACGTGTATTGCGACGTACGATGTGACCGTCGGTCATAACCAGGTAGTTGGAGGGCTTTTGTTTTACGATCACGCCGCGTTCCGCCAAGTAGGATTGGCTCTGCGCATTGTCGCGTGTGTCACGCACAATTAGGCCCAAGAGCTCGCCGTCGTGGGTACGTTCCCGGATGTGAAACGTTAAGTTGCGCTCAGGGCTGGAAAAGCGACCGGGTTGAATGACCTGGGTCAACAGGTCGGTGCGCACCTGGACAATGTATTCGCGCAAAAGCCTAAGACTCCACGGCATGGCAGCGTGGTTGACGAAGGCTACACCCATGGAAACGAGTAAGGCGAGGAGCAGGATCGGTTTAGCAGGGGTCCAGATAGTCGCCCCCGAAGCGGTCAACACGATCAGTTCGCTATCGCTATTGAGACGGTTCAGCGTATGGATGGTGGCGATCAGCAATGCGAATGGTGCAATAATCGCTATGAGACCAGGCAAGGCTAGCGTGGTCATCTTTAGCAGCATCCATGCGTCTTGACCTTGGGACGTGACGACGTTGAGCTGCCGCAATGCAAGTGCAACCCAAACGATCCCCGACAGCGACAAGAGGATAATCAGCAGTGCACCGCCGGCCTGCCGAAAGACATACCTTTCAAAGATTGTCATCACATCCGAGCAGGTCAGAAGGGCCCTAGACGGGAGCCCTGATTCGATCTAGCAGACAGGGCGCCATATCAGCATGGCGAAAGTTCGGCTCATGGGGGAGCATCTGACAGCCAAGCAATATCTTGTTATTTAACGACTATGGCCGCGAACAAAGAGAAAACATCTTGCCCAGGTGAGCAGCCAAAATTAGGGCGTGGAGCGTGCGCTGGTTGCAAGTGCGCCGGGAGTGTCCTAGCTCGGGTCGAGATGCCACCGTCATTCCAGCCCTGTCTATATGCAACTTGCGCGGTTTTCCGCTCCTCGTTAGCGGAATGCGTCTCGCGGATTAAGTCCTCTGCGGACCCCGCGCTATTGTCGTCTATCAGGCATCCCACTGCCAGATTGTCACCTTGGAGCCCCACCAATGACTGACAGACCGGAGATATTCTTCGCCCCTCTGGGTGCGGAACTGGAGAGAATGAGCGTTGTCCTTGCCGGCCGTGATGTCGCGCTAGGCAAGCGTGCGAAGGAGCTTGACTCCGATACGGGCGGCGCAGTTCTAAAGGCGGTAGAGGCCGCCGACTTCAAAGGTAAGAAGAAGAGCACCGCTGAACTGCTGGCTCCACCACAGATTGCCGTTAGTCGCCTTTTAGTATTTGGCATAGGCAAAGTTGCCGATCTGAATGAGCAAGATTGGGTAGCTCTTGGAGGTGCGGTTGCCGGAGCAATCTCGGGGCGCAAAGCAAAAGCGGCAAGTCTCATAGCCGAGGTAGCCGGTGACAGCGATAAAAAGGCCGAAACGATTGCAGCGCTTTTAGCCTTCGGGGCGGCGCTACGACTCTATCAGTTCAGCAAATACCAAACGAAAAAAGGAAATAATGAGCAGGATGCCGACCCCGATATCCTAAGGAAGCTAGTCATCCATTGCGCAAACCCCGAAAAGGCACGTGCGGCGTTTGCCCATTTTGAGGCAGTCGCCAACGGTGTTGTTATTGCGCGCGACCTTGTTAACGAGCCTGCCAACGTCCTGGGGCCAGTCGAATTTGCTGAGCGCGCGCGCGAGTTGGAAAATGTAGGCCTGGAAGTTGAGATCCTCGACGCTGAGCAAATAGCTGACCTAAAAATGGGCGCGCTACTTGCTGTCGCTCAAGGCAGCATACGCCCTGCGCGGGTCGCTATCATGCAGTGGCATGGCGCAAAATCGAAACGCGCGAAGCCCTTAGCCTTCATCGGCAAGGGGGTAGTATTCGATACTGGCGGTATTTCAATCAAGCCATCTTCCGGAATGGAAGATATGAAGGGTGACATGGGCGGAGCAGCCTGCGTCGTCGGCCTTATGCATGCCCTCGCTGGGCGAAAGGCAAACGTCAATGCCGTCGGTATCATCGGTCTTGTAGAGAACATGCCGTCAGGCTCTGCAACCCGACCCGGGGACATCGTGACTTCCTACTCAGGCCAAACCGTAGAAGTGCTGAATACAGACGCTGAGGGCCGTCTCGTTCTCGGAGATCTGATTTCCTATGCCCAGGATCATTTCAAACCGCGGCTAATCATCGATCTGGCGACACTGACAGGGGCCATCATGGTTGCACTTGGAAAGGAATATGCTGGGCTGTTTGCCAATGATGACAAGCTCGCCAATGAACTCCTAGATGCGTCCTCGATCACCGGAGAAAAGGTTTGGCGTATGCCACTCGATAAGGCCTATGACAAAATGATCGAGTCTAAGAATGCTGACATTAAGAACCTGGGCGGACGCTGGGCCGGCGCATGCACTGCGGCGGCCTTTATACAGTCCTTTGTGAAGGATACGCCTTGGGCGCACATCGATCTTGCCGGTACCGCGATGGATGCCCCTAAGTCCGATATCAATCCCAGCTGGGGGTCTGGCTGGGGCGTGCGCCTCCTAGATAGATTTGTTGCGGAAAAATACGAGAAATAGACTGGTGTCTTAGGTTTCAGCCCTGGCTCGAGATGTCTCGCGCTGACACAAATGTTAATTCGCTGATAATAATACAACTAACATCATTATTTTCCATAATATATATTATGCGAATGGTATCCTTTGCTGTGCCCATTCAATTGGCTTGTCAGGAGCGGATTTGAAGATAGCCCGGTGGCTGCCGAGCTGCATCATCAACCGCGCCAGATCGACTTGAGCCCCTCACAACAGCGCCTCCTCGGCGCGGCGGACCCCCGTCGAGATGATCGCTGCATATACGGCGCTAACAAAACCTGAGAGCACAGTCACGCTGATCACGATGCCGAGGAGCCGCGCCACGTCCGGGTTCACGAACACGCTCAACGCCGTAACGATGAAGTCGTCGAACGCCTGCTTGATTTGAAAGAGGAGCTCACTGGCCTGCTCTACCGTTGGCCGCGGTGGCATATCGAAGATGATCTTCCAGCCTATATCGGCGACGCTCGGGGTTACCAACACGCCAAGCATGGTGACCAATGCGAGCCCGGCTGAGAATAGAAGCCCGAGCATTGCCGCAAGGCGGAAATAGCCCCAGCGCATGGGCAGGGCGTCGACTTTAATAGATAGGAAACGTAATACGCTGGCCCCGACATAAACGCAGAGTCCGAACAGGATGGCGACCCAGAACAGCCGATCGTGATCGGTTCCGGAAAATGTGAACAGTGCCGCAACGCCCGCGAGCACGCCTTTGAAGGCGGCTTCCACCGACCCCACGATGCCTGTGAAGACTGCGCTGCGTTTTATTGCCCCAGAAAAGTAGAACGGCAGCTCGTAGCGCAATCTCGCTATTTCAAGCTGCAGGCCTAGAAGGAAACTCAAGCCAGCGGTCGCACCGGCGAAAATGAACGGGTAGTGATACCCGAACGCGGCAATGGCTGCGACAGCCGCCAGCTCGGCCGCCATGATGAAGGCATTGACGAGAATGCGCATCACGATCATATCGCCCCCGATTTGTCTGGCGTTTCTAAAATGCCCTCCCATGTGTGAGGCGCACCTTATCGGAGAGCAATGCTGGTGGACAACAACGTTGCAAAGAAGACCCTCCCCGACCTCCTCGCCGTTATGGCGGCACTACGCACGCCCGGCACGGGATGCCCGTGGGATCTTGAGCAGACGTTTGCGACGATCGCGCCTTATACGATCGAGGAAGCCTACGAGGTTGCCGACGCGATCGCACACGATGACATCGCTGGGCTCAAAGACGAGCTTGGCGATCTCTTGCTCCAGGTTGTCTATCACGCGCGCATAGCGCAAGAGCAAGACGCCTTCGCATTTGACGACGTCATCGACGCTATTACGCGCAAAATGATCCGCCGCCATCCGCACGTATTCGGCACGGCCGAGGAGCGCGCAGCCGGTGCGGCTCCTGGTTTTTGGGATCACATCAAGGCGCTGGAGAAAGGTGACGAAACTTCCGCCGCGAGCCTGTTAGACAAAGTGCCAACCGCACTGCCTGCCCTCACACGTGCGATTAAGTTGCAGACCAAAGCAGCAAAGGTGGGGTTCGACTGGCCATCGCTGTCGCCTGTTTTTGCAAAGCTCAAAGAGGAGTTTGCGGAGTTAGAGGCAGTCATGGCGAACAGCGCCTCAGGATCAGAGGCCAACACTCAGGCGATAGAGGAAGAGTTTGGCGACCTCTTGTTTGTCATCGCCAATGTAGCGCGCCACCTCAAACTCGATCCCGAGGCGAGTTTGCGCGCTGCGAACCAAAAATTTGTTCGCCGCTTTCGCTATATCGAAGAGCGCCTTGCCGCGAATGGCCGTACGCCGTCGGATTCCGATCTGGCAGAGATGGACACGCTCTGGGACGAAGCAAAGGCCAAGGAACGCGGACTTTAGTGCCCATCATGCATTCGCGGGCACGAGCCCCTTTAGCTGGGCTCCTGCCCGTCGGACCTGGACAAGCAGGCGCTCCTTTTTCTCCCCGGCGATACGCACGCGTGCGCGTACAGCGCCAGAATCCAACGATTCGCGCTCCAATACTTGTGCCTCTTCGTAAAGCCAGTTCACAAGCCGTCCTTCGTGCGCCGGGATTACGAGAACCACGATTTCATCGTTGCGACCCAACCGGGTATCGATGGCATTGAGCAGGTCATCCATACCCTCACCGGTTGTCGCAGAGACAGGAACGGGCCGCGCCTCTGGCCATTGCGCCGCACTCCTGGCTTCATCGCGCGTGACTGGGCTTAGCAGATCAATTTTGTTCCACACCTCCAGAATGTGGCTGTCGGCTGACTCCGCATCGATCCCAAGGTCGCTGAGAACCGCCTCGACGTCGCGTGCCTGCATCTGTGTTTCGGCATGTGAGATGTCACGCACGTGCAAAATCAGATCGGCCTCGACCACCTCTTCTAATGTTGCGCGGAAGGCGGCGATGAGTGTCGTTGGCAAGTCAGAGATGAAGCCAACTGTGTCCGACAGGATGATGCGACGCCCGCTTTTTAAGCGCACTTCCCGCATGGTTGGATCGAGCGTGGCGAAAACCTGCTTTTTGGCAAACACGTCAGCGCCGGTGATGGAATTGAAGAGCGTCGACTTGCCCGCGTTAGTGTAGCCAACGATTGCAACGATGGGGTAAGGGACGCGCCGGCGGCCCTTGCGGTGCAACTCGCGGGTCCTAACGACACCCTCCAGCTCTTTGCGTATCGCCATGATGCGTTCATCAATCATGCGGCGGTCAAGTTCAATCTGCGCCTCGCCCGGGCCACCAAGGAAACCATAACCGCCGCGCTGGCGCTCCAAATGGGTCCAGGTGCGCACCAGCCGGCTCTTTTGGTATGAAAGATGTGCCAATTCGACTTGTAGTCGCCCCTCTCGTGTGCGCGCACGTTTTCCGAAGATCTCCAAGATTAGGCTGGTTCGATCAAGAACCTTTGCGCTCCAGGCTCGCTCCAGATTGCGCTGCTGTATCGGCGTCACCGGATGATCGATGATAATGATCGCTACTTCGTGCGCGACGATGAAACCACCAAGCGCCTCGACCTTGCCTGAACCGAACAGGGTGGCCGGCCGAGGG
>JAUVPN010000219.1 GCA_030598645.1 Hyphomicrobium sp.
CAGTATCTCTGGCGCGCCGTCGACGCAGAAGGTGAGGTCCTGGATTTCCTGGTACAATCCAGACGAAACGCCAAGTCAGCCCGACGCTTGATCCGCAAGCTCGTGAAGAAGCAGGGCTTTGCCCCGGCCACCCTGGTCACCGACAAGCTTAGATCCTATGGCAGTGCGATCCGCGGTCTCGGTCTGAATTGCGAGCACGTGCAGGGACTGCGCAAGAATAATCGAGCGGAGAACTCACACCAACCGGTGAGGCGACGAGAGCACAAGCTACAGCGCTTCAAATCCCCTGGCTTGGCGCAAAGGCTCCTCACGCTTCACGCCGCCGTCTACAACCTCTTCAACGTCCAACGCCATCTGATCTCCCGCCACACGCTCCGACAGTTTCGCAATGAAGCCTTCGAACAATGGCGTCAGGTGACCGCAAGCGTGTGATCAATCCCGCAGCTAGGCATCGATGTCACCTCCACAAGTTAACGTGACAATGCCAAATGGATACATTCAAGGCTTCATCGCACGTTCTCGTGATGTACTCCTAAGAAGAAATCCTACACTTGTTGAAGGACCATCGGATTGACGTAAGCAACTGGCGGCGGATCGGACTGCCCGAGTATGTGCTTGTCGAGGACATGATCCGCCGCGCCAACTTCTTGGCCAATGAGGAGGATATGAGGCGATGACGTCAGATTCTGTAGCGAAGATCGAGACGCTGAAGGCCGACTGGCCCGACAATATCGCGGTGCTGTGCTTCGACCCGGCCTATTTCGCGACGCTGTCCGAAGACCACAAGGCCCGCCTGCTGAAATGCCTGAACTCTGGCATCGAGAATCCGGATAGCGAGATGGGGTGCTATGCCTGCCAGCCGTCGGACTATGACGACTTTAAGCCGTTCTTCTCCAAGGTGCTCGCACGCTACCACAAGGTGCCCGAAGATGCGCGGCATGTGAATAACTGGAGCCTCAAGGGCGTGGAGGGCCTGCCCGAGGACGGCATACTCGACATCGCCAAGCTGGGGCTGCCCGCGCTGTCGATGCGCGTCCGCACGGGGCGCAACCTCAAAGACTTTCCGCTGCCGGGCAGCATGACCAAGGAAGACCGCATCCGCCTGGAAGAAAAGATGATGGCGGCATTCGAGATGCTGATCGCAATGCCGGATTATGGTGGGCGTTATTATTCCCTGACGCCCGGCAACCTCTGTTTCATCGATGACACGACTTATAAGGACCTGGTGGATGCACACATCATGTTCAAGAACATGGACAGTGACCGCTATTTGGCCGCGGCCGGGATAGCGGCTGACTGGCCCTATGGCCGCGGCTGTTATGTTTCCGCTGACAAGGGGTTCATCATCTGGGTGGGCGAGGAGGATCACCTGCGGATCATGTGCATGCAGCGCGGCACGGTGCTGAACGAGGTTTTCGACCGCTTGAAATCGGCCCTTGATGTGGTCGAGGGCATTGAGGGTCTGGACTTCGCCTATTCGGCGGATTACGGCGTCGTCACGTCCTGCCCGACAAACCTCGGCACGGGGATGCGCGCGTCGCTCCATTTCGCATTGCCGAACCTCACGGCGGACGGGACCGACGCCAAGGCAAAGGCGATTGCCAAGCCGCTGGGGCTATCGGTGCGGGGCGTCGGTGGTGAGCACACGCCGATCGGGGCGGACGGCACGGTGGACATCTCACCCTCAGCAAGGTTCTGCATCACCGAGGCGGAAATCGTGACAGCCCTCTACAAGGGCATCGCGCTTCTGAAGACCGAGGAGAACAAGGACGGGGTGGCAGCTTGAACTACGTCGAATTGTGACCATCAAAGAGTCCGGTAGGGGTCAATCGCGTCGTTCTCCGACTTTCAGGTTCCACGGCAAAGCGGAATTCGAGTAGCCAGAACGACATCCGAAGCTTGGCCACAAGACTCTTGATTTCGGGCCAGTCCCTATTGGCTCAGGCCTCTAGCCGAAGTCGCGGAACATTGGTGTAGTGCAGGTACCCGTCGAGGAAGCTGACTACGTCGCGATCGGCCTTGCCGCCAATTGTTCGAACCTTGAGTGGACGAGATCCGGTGGCCGTCCGGCGGCAAGGGAGCAGCGGCAACGCAAGGTCTGCTAGTGGGATGGTCCGGCCGCGCTCAGTGTCCCACGTTGGCGCTGAGTGCCCATGCGGTTGCTGACCGCCGTCGACATCAATAATGGACAGGCGTCGCATCGCAATACCGTGATCGCCGTGGCAATATTGGCCGCTCGCATCTGGCCCGCGGTGCACCAGCGCTGCTGTTCATCTTGGCAAGGATCTCAGGCAGTTGCTCCCGATAGGTCTCGGTGACGAGCCCGCAAATTCCACACATGAAAGGGTGCTACCTCTTCTATCACTAGGGGCGTCAAAGCGGTGATAAGACGGATGTTAATGGTCAATGATCTGCGTCGGCGCGGTGCATTCGACTTCGCTTGCCGAGCACTCCGGATATTGGGGACAAACACGAAACCAAAAAATTAGCGCGCTCAACAACTCCGGTTACCCAGCTGGCAAGGTTGGTACCAGTAGCGTTTCCGATGATGGCAACTGCAGCCCACAATTTCCTGTACGTTCGCATAGCAAGCTCCATGCAAACTCTGCGTGATGCTCTCAAGCGCATCTTTATTCACTTGGACCTAACTTGTGAATGACTTTGTAAACTTCCCGGTCAATTGCGCAATTTCGCGCATTTGGAACGTCCATTATTCCTCCCGAAACGAGCGCCTAAAACTACGCGATATTGGTGTGACAAGATAATTGAGAAATGTGCGCTCACCCGTCGTTATTATGACCTCAGCGGGCATGCCCGGATAAAGATCAACCCCCTTCGGTAGATCAGCGGGGGCTGCTGCAATCTCTATGCGCGCGAGGTAGTAGTTTGCTTTGCTTGTCTCGTCGCGAATTTTGTCGGCTGAGACCCAGGCAACGTGCCCTGGAAGCGGTGGGACCATTCGCGCATTCAGCGGCGTCAAGTGCACTTGGGCTGACAATCCTTTGCGAACAACGTCGATGTCATTTGGGTTGATCTGCGCTTCGACAACGAGCGGCTCATCAGCTGGAATGATGGATAGTAAAGTGTCGCCGGACTTGATCACGCCGCCCAGTGTGTGAACCTGAAGACCCACCACCGTCCCACTGATTGGAGTGCGAATTTTGGAACGATCGAGAACATCTTTTGCTGCGCGCAATTGAGCCAAATTTTCATTCAGATCGCCCTCCAGCTCAACCAGTCGGCGCTTCAGTGCAAGGACGCGTGTACGAGTGGTGAGACCTTTTTTGTACAATCCTTCGATGCTGACCAGTTCGTCAGTGATGAGCTCGAGCTGTTTCGACCCTGATGAAATTCGAGCCTCGAGCAGATCAATCCGTGAGCGTGCCTGCGTTTCGTCAAGGTGGAACAGAATTTCACCCTTTTCAACGGCTTGCCCCTCGCGTACGAAGATCTTGTCAATTATGCCCCCCTCAAGGTGCTGGATCGTTTTGCGATAGGTGTCGAGATTGACCGAGCCTTGGGCAATAGCAGCGCTTTGAAGGGGAGCTGTTGCCATCCATGTCAGAAATCCAACAAAGAAGATGGCGATCAAGAAAAGCCCTGCAAGGACCGAACCAGCTACAGGTGGATAACTCGGATGAGTTAGTGGTGCCTCCGTGGGACGGCTAGCATTATCATCAAGTGTGCCGAGACTCCTGGCAATATCATCTCCATGATTGTTGATAGACGCCCTGAGCTTGCTCGCGAATGACGTTATCAGAGGGCCAAGTAGAGGCGACCCGATAAGGCACAGTGCAACAAGATACGTCATTCTTAGACTCTCGCGAACGCGACACCGTGGGTTCGACTGCAGACATTGACAATAAGCAATGGAAGACAGCACCACCGACGAGCATCGAGACTGGTAGGGCCATCACACATTTTGCACACCGTCCGACCGCACGATGGCGACCCCTGGGGGCGATTGGCGCTGAGCTGCGCTTGCTTGGGTGCTCGGGGCCGTGGCACGGGGCACAACGGGTTTAACGCCGTCACGCACCATCAAGAGCTTGTCAACACTTTTGAGTATACTTGGACGGTGGGTGATAAGTGCGACGGTCGTGCGTCGTTTCTTTAGCTGCTCGAGTGCCTCAACAAGCGCCTTTTCCCCGACAGTGTCGAGGTTCGAATTCGGTTCATCCAAAACGACGAGCCGTGGATCGCCGTAGACGGCTCGTGCGAACGCTATGCGCTGACGCTGCCCGCCAGAAAGTGCCATGCCAGCAGTTCCGATTTCAGTGTCATAGCCATGAGGCAAAGCCAGAATGTCGTCGTGAATGCCGGCGAGTTTGGCTGCCGCATAGACCGCGTTTGCGTCTCCCTCACCCATGCGGGCAATATTTTCGCGAACTGTTCCGTCAAACAGCTCGACGTCCTGCGGCAGATAGCCAATGTACTGCCCACGGTCTTGCGCATCCCAGTCCGCGACATCGGCACCGTCGAGCCGAGCATGGCCCAACTGTGGCTTAAGATTGCCAACGAGGATGCGGGCAAGTGTTGATTTGCCGGCGGCCATTGGGCCAATCAGTCCCAGGCTCTCTCCCGGTTCAAGTTGGAAAGAAATCTTGCGCAGAATGGGTTCGCGGGCCTCTGGATATGTGAAGTGGACGTTCTGTACCGTAATCTTCCCCTCGGGCCGCGGGAGCGGTAGTACGCAGCAGTCCTGCTCCTTCGAACTGAGAAGTATTTTTACTCTCTTGAAGGCTGAACGAGCGGCGATCGCGCTCCGCCAAGATGCGATGGCCTGATCGACCGGTGAGAGGGCACGACTCATTAGAATCGAGCCCGCAATCATGCCACCAGCCGTGAGCTCA
>JAUVPN010000196.1 GCA_030598645.1 Hyphomicrobium sp.
GAGCGGGCTGGCACAATCGCTGATCAAGCAAGATGGAGTCGTGGCGATAGCAGGCCCGGTAACTTCTTCGGTGCGCAATGCCATGGCGGGTACCATAGAGCGCCTCAAAACCCCGCTGCTCTACGCCACCGATTACGAGGGCGACGCCTGCGGCCACTATCTGTTCTTTTTCAACATGGTGCCCAATCAAAGCGCCGATCCGCTCATGCGTTATCTGTACGCCCGCGCAGGCAAGACGTTTTTCATGGTGGGTGCGGACTATGTCTGGCCGCGCAAGATGTTTCAGGCGTCGAAGGCAGTACTGCAAAAGCTGGGAGGCAAGGTTCTGGGCGAAGATTTCGTGCCGCTCAGCCCGACCGGAGATTATTCAGCGTTGATCGAACGGATCGGCGCCTCGGGCGCCGCCGTCCTCGCGCTCGCGCTGCCCGGGCGCGCCCACGTCGCCTTCCTCGAACAGGCGCGACGACAAGGCTTGCTGAAAGCGCTGAGCGTCGGCGTGCTGGCCGACTTGCAGGTTTATGCAACCGCCTTTCCGGTCCAACCTGGCGAGCAGATGTATGCCTGCGTGCCCTTTGTCGCAACCGACCCTAATCCGGGCGTGCGCGAATTCGTGGCAGCCGTCCGCCGGTTCTTGAAGGGGTCCGCGCCGCTCTCCGCTTACGCCATGACGCATTACAACGCGCTAATGGCGCTCAAAGCGGCGCTGGAGAGCTCGGGCGAGGTCTCGCGGGAGGCAGCCGTCGAGGGGCTATCGGGACTGAGCTACCGGATCCCCACGGGCGTGTCGCAAATCAGTGCTACCAACCATCACTCGACCTTCAATGCCTATATCTCCAAGGCGGAAGCCGGACGCGTGCAAGTGGTAGAGGCGCTGGGGCCGATCAAGCCGGAACCGGGCTGTTCCATCAATTCCCGTTGACTTGGGCTCGGAACGGTCTCAAGCGCGACGGTAACCATTGAGAGAGCAGAACATCGTGCCGCTTGTTGTCGTCATCTCAGCGGTCCGCTAACGGTCATTAGCGGACCTCAGGCACCTGCGCCAGAGATGTCTGCTTTACCCCCAAAAGCGGACCTCATTCGTTCAACCATCGAACGTCAGCTTTTAGCCAACAGCAGAAATCTAGAACGCTGGACCAAGGTACTTTCAGTTGGAAGCCAAGAGCTTGCGATACGTGATGCTAGAAGGATCGTCATTTCCGGTCTCGCTTGAGGGATGCTTTTCATCGGGCTCCCTGACTTTTCACAATTGCAGTCTTACTCCCAATTCTCGATATGGACTGAATTAAGCTGGCGGCTGATCCAAAGTTTCTGAAGCTGCTGCGAGATAGTTCTCCAGTTGGGCCATTAGGCCCTGCCTCTGGGGCTCGCCGACAAAGGCGGCCTCAAAAGAATTTCGGGCGAGCGTGGCCATGTCCGCCAGGGAAAGGCCAAGGGGCCCCTGCACCGCCTTATAGTTTTCGTTGATGTAGCCGCCGAAGTAAGCAGGATCATCGGAATTAACGGTGACAAGGAGCCCCCTCCGCATCATCTCTTTCAAAGGGTGGCGTTTCATCTCGTTGACGACGCTCAGGCGCAGGTTGGACAGTGGGCACAATGTTAGCGGTGTACGCGTCTCGGCCAGCCGCTTGACGAGTGCATCGTCGTCTAGCGAACGGTTTCCGTGATCGATGCGCGCGACCCGGAGTAGATCCAGTGCCTCCCACACGTAATCCGCTGGCCCCTCCTCGCCGGCATGGGCCGCCGTCAGGAAACCCTCAGCCCGCGCGTGTTCAAATACTTCCTTGAACTTGCTCGGCGGGTTGCCAACTTCGGAGGAATCAAGACCCACGCCAACTATGCGATCCTTGTAATTAAGCGCAATTTCAAGCGTTTCGAATGCGTCGTCCTGGTCCAGATGGCGCAGGAAGCACATGATCAACTTTGAGGTGACACCGAGCTTACATTCAGCTTCGACGAGGGCGCGGTGCATGCCGTCAATGACGGTCTCGAAGGCTATTCCGCGAGCCGTATGCGCTTGAGGATCAAAAAAGATCTCCGTATGCAGAACGTTTTGTTCCTTGATTTTTTTGATGTAGGCGAGAGTGAGGTCGTAGAAATCCTGCTCCTCCAGCAGGACGTTCATCCCCAGATAATAGAGATCCAAGAAATCCTGTAGATTGCTAAACTCGTAAGCTAATTGGAGTTCTTCGATCGAACTATAGGGCAGCGAGACGCGATTACGACGAGCCAGCTCGAAGGTCAATTCGGGCTCGATCGTACCCTCGATGTGCACGTGTAACTCGGCTTTCGGCAGCCTTTCTATAAAAGACGCAATCGAACTCATGTCTCAGGTTTTCGATTTGAGATGGCATTATTAGACCACGCCTTAGCGTTTGTGAAAATAAGCGATACGACCAAACCGCGGAAACGTAGAGTGCCAACGATTTTACAGAGATGATCCATGACGTCGGTAGTAGTGTTGTTCACTCAGTCGAAAATCGCTCGGCGAGTCGACGAACTCGCCAGCGAGATCGCCGCGGTCATTTCCGGGGATTTCACAATCGTCGGAGTCCTCAAAGGCAGCTTCGTCTTTCTGGCCGATCTGATCCGGTCGCTGGACCGTAGAGGGCTCACGCCCAGGGTCGAGTTCTTGACACTCAGCAGCTATGGCAAAGCGAAACAGAGCTCGGGTGACATACACCTGATCGGTAGTCCGCCCGGCGATATCTCGGGGCGCGCAGTCCTTCTGATCGACGACATTATCGATACCGGTCACTCGATCGCTTACGCCAAGCAACTGCTTCTAGAAGGTGGCGCGGCCAAGATTTGGACCTGTGCACTTCTCGACAAGCCGAGCCGGCGTGAGGTTGACCTTTCCGTGGACTTCGTCGGCTTCACTATCGATGATTTTTTCGTCGTCGGCTATGGCATCGACTATGCCGAGGATTACCGTCATCTGCCCTATATCGGCAAAGTCGACTGATGGCCAGCACCACCATAGTGAGCCCGTTCGTCGACTGTGCCACTGAAGCCGGATGCCTTGGCGTTCAGCCCGTCCACCGCAGGTAGCGACTGCCCCTCCACGGAACTTGCGCTCTCCACGTTTTGGCCCGCTGCACTCATTGGCGAGCACAGCAAGCTGCTTATCAGGGCCACATAGTGACCTGTTGCTCGAAGCATCGGCCCCGCATCCCTCGTGCCCCCCTTTTCAGCATTGCATCGAGCAGCACTGACCCACCGTGTCTGTTCAGCGGCTCGCGGGCAACGATGTGACCCTCCACCAGCGCTGATTTTCCAGAGAGTGTAATTCCGCTGCCACACAGCCTTTGATCAAGATGCGGGAATACCGAAGGGGAGGGTTGTGTGAGATGTCCGCTATGGGTCAAAAGCAGACATTAGGCCGAGCTGCGTTTTAGGTCCGCTTTACCCCCGAAAACAGACATTGGGTGAGCAAGCCTCGGGAGTCCGCTTTTAGCCAGAAGCGGACATTTAGCGATCCACCGAGATTGCGCCGTGGTCGCCATAGGCAGGATTCAGCGCGAAGATGCCTGGTAGATCATCGGGCAACCTTCCAGTCTTTGGGATGCCTGACATTGTCCCCTCGAAGTAGACACCCGTTTGGAGGAAGATAGTTCGTGGTCAGTTACGGAATGCAGTTTACGTTCTCACCGCGATCAGATCCGAAGCCTTGAACGTCCAAGGCTTCGCTTAGCGGCAACGAGCGGGCTGTTGGTGCGAAGGTAAGCCGGTGTCCCGCTTAGTTACCTTTCGCAACGACTCTGCCAATTAACGAGTATCGGCTCCAAAATGCAGTCACGGCTATCAGGTGCGCGCCTATGGCTTACGGTGATCATTCCGTTCGCCTTGGGCTTCTTCATCGCCGTGGTCTTCCGTAACATCAACGCTATTTTGGCGCATCCGCTGATGGAAAGTATGAACTTGAGCCCCATGGAAGTGGGTTTCGTGACGTCCACTTTCATGCTCACGTTTGCGCTCACACAAATCCCTCTTGGAGTGGTCTTGGATTATTTGGGCGCCCGAAAAACGCAAACCGTTTTGTTTGTGATCGGCGGTATCGGCATTATCATTTTCGGACTCGCCACAAACGTTTGGCATTTAGCCTTAGGTCGCGCGGTGCTGGGCATCGGCATGGCGGGCGGCCTCATGGCCGCGTTCAAAGCCATCTCCGATACGGTCAGCAAAGATCGCGAGCCCTTCTATAACGGCATCATCCTGGCGGCTGGCGGCTTGGGCGCCCTGATCGCGACCACACCGGCGAAGCTGTTGGAGGTGGAATTTGGCTGGCGTGCTCTCTGCATCGGATTGGGAGTCGTCGCTTTTCTGATCGCGCTGCTGATCTTCTTCGCCAATCGCAACGCATCTTCAACGAAGGCCGGTCACTCCACGCTTCGGGGCCAAGTCGTGGACCTCAAATCGATCTATGCGGACCGGTTCTTTTGGCGGATCGCGCCGCTCTTCGTCATCAGCTTTGGGGGGTTCCTTGCCATGCAGGGATTGTGGTTAGGGTCCTGGCTACAGCACATAGTCGGGCTCTCGCCTCTAGAGAGCGCTAAGTATCTCTCCGTCGTCGCGATTGCCATGACGCTCGGAATGCTTTCGGGCGGGCTGTTTTCGAAACTGGCGGACCGAATGAAATGGCCGTTGACTGTTGTCATCGTCATAGGGATTGCCGTTCACATCGCGACGCAAGCCGCGATCGTGACAAATGTTCTGTCCAGCTACTACGTCATTTGGTTCGTGTATGGCTATTTCGCGCAAGTGGCATTGGTGAATTTCGCTGTTATTGAGCAGCACTTTGGCCCTGAGCTTTCCGGCCGCGCGACGACAAGTGTCAATATGCTGATCTTCCTGTTTGCGTTTCTGGTTCAATATCTCTTTGGTCTGGTCGTTCATCTCTGGGCGCAAAGCAGTGGCGTTGATCACCCGATCATCGCCTACAAAGTCGCATTCTCGGTGGTGATCGCCTTGGAAAGCGCGGCATTGGCGTGGTTCATAGTCTCAGGGCGGACATCGAACGCTGAGAGCAGAGCATAAGATCACGTGTGCCTAGTAATTTGGCGATGTCATTAACGTGTCATCACCTTTGTCCCCGCCCGAGAATGTCCGCTTTGGGTCAAAAGCAGACATTCGGCATAGCCATGTCTGACTTCCGCTTTGCCCCCGAAAGCAGACATCGATCTGAACAGGCTGGGACGTCCGCTATGGGCCATGGGCAAAAATGAACCGACCAAACCAAGCGTACCGACACGGATTGCTTGGCCAATCGTCGGCCCCACGACCAGTACAGTATTTAGAGGGATCGGGTCCGCCGCAGAGAGTCGATTACATAAGAGCTTGGGTCAAGCCCAATACCTGCAGCCCA
>JAUVPN010000246.1 GCA_030598645.1 Hyphomicrobium sp.
ATCCCTCGACGCGGACGATGATCTCGCCTCGGCCAACGGGAAAAAATCCGAAAGCCTTGAGTTCTGCCTCCATCCTAATGCCGATGTGATGCAGGATCGGTATCCAAACCTCACGGATGTAGTCGAACGATGGGCTAGAGGCGATGTGAGTGCCCCCCAAGATTTGGAAGCGGCTCATGCCCGCCGCGAAGACGGCGGGCATCGTTACTGTCTGCAGTACGAGTGCCGCCGCGCCGGCGCTGCCGCCTTCGCGGGCTTCAGCCACGTCGAAACGGTAATTCCCCGCAAGCGGAACCGAAGTTGGATGGAAGCGTATCGTCGAGGAGCCGAGCGTTTCGCCGCGCACGTCGGCGGCGCACATCGAAGCGGCGGAGCGTATCGCCGTTAAGTGCTGGGCAGCAAGTCCTGGTCTAGGGCGGCCAGCCCGGATGTTCTCGATCCGCAGCTCTCGCCCGGTAACTGCCGATAGAGAAGTGGCGGTTCGCAATATTTGGCCGCCCCCCTCGCCATGCGAACCGTCAATCAGGAGCTCCCCACTTACAGCGCCGGACATGAACTCACCGCTTGCTCAGCCGCTCAGGAAGGCGGCCTCGGCCTCGCCGCGCGCTACGCACTCGCCGCGACCTTGGTAGCGAGGGAATAGTGCAGCGTCACGAGAACCAATTCCTAGCTTGGCTGGCAGCTTGGGCAAAACCAAGCTGTGCGGCCTCCTATCTTCGTCGCTTGAACAGGTGCGCCGCAGCGGGGACACTTGCAGCCTTTACCGCGGTGGGGCAGTAGCCAGTTCCGAGGAGCGCCACCTTCGATTTCTTCTGCCAAGATGCCTCGCTTGACGGCCTCTTGCAGCACATGCCGCATGGCCTTGAACAATCGCTTAGTATCGGCCGGGTCCAGGTCACCAATGAGCCTCTGAGGATTGAGGCCCGCCTGAAACAAGATTTCATCCGAATAGATGTTGCCAATTCCGGCGAGTTTGGATTGGTCCATCAGAGCTGGCTTGATCGCACTGCGTTTCGAACCGAGCCCAGCCTGAAAGGATTGGAGATCAAGTTTCTTGTCGAGCGCGTCACGCCCCAGATCGTGCGATCGGATAAATGCGTCCGCGGTTTTGGCTAGGCCAACATGTCCGAGCCGGCGTCGCGACGTGAACGCGAGGCCGGTCCCATCATCGAAGACGAGATGGAGGGCCGTGTATCGTGGCGGTTCGCGGCCTTTCGCGAGAGGAACAATTTCGCCCGTCATGCCGAAATGGAGGGCGAGCACAGAGCCACCGTCGAGCTCAACAAACAGATGCTTTCCGTGACGCTTTGTAGCAACCACACGTTGGCCAACCAGGGCCCGGTTGAGTTTCTTCGGCGTGACACGATTGAGTAGACGGCTAACGAGGACGCGAACCTCGGAAACGGTCCGTCCGCGCGCCTTGCGATCGAAGCGCTGTCTGAAGATTTCGACGTCGGGCAACTCGGGCATTGTGCGTGGCGCACGTTAATCGCAATGGCAATGGTAAAATCGTGATTGCTCAGAGCACGTTTGGCTAGCGTAGGTATCCTGTCTCATTCGACACCGCTTAAGATATTGTGCCACGATAAATGCGCATTAGCGAATCGCCATCTAGATGTCCGGCTTTGATAACTGAGAGCATTCGATAGCGAGGACACCGGGTCCAAACGTGCTCGTCACGCCTTGCCTGGAATAGATGTTGGGAAGTACGTCGACGTGATGTCCTTGCTTCTAGCAATCGAGACACTCTGTTATGCCTCGAATTGTCTAGGGCGATGTGGCGCCTGCACTGAATGGTAAAGGCGCAATGCTAGTTTAGTTGCGCCTAGCAAGCTAGATCCCCGATGTCTTTGAGGCATGTTAATTAAACAAGCCGAGCCGTGGTTCGGCTGTAATGCTGTGATGTCCGCTTTTTGCACTTAGCGCACATGCCGCGCTCTCCACCCTATGTACGCTTGCGGCGGCACAGCGGACACCGAGGACCGCGAAAGACATCGTACAAGATCACAACTGAAAATTTAGCGCTGCCTTGATGGGCACGTCCGATGCTTGGCCTTAACTGGAATCTAATCGAGCCAGTTGTGGACAACGTCGACGATTGTCCCCGTGGCCGCGCTCAACAAATAAAGATCGCGGCCAGCTTGCACCCACTGTCTTCCCGCAGGCGAGTTATACGGAAGGCGAGTGCGATGCACTGGTTGGACAGGTATATAGATGCCAAGCGGGAGAATTTCGCCAACGGCATACTTCTTAGCAATTCCGGGAGGCAGGCCACCCTTCTTCGCCAATCCTGGAGGTGTCGTTCCTTTTTTTGCCCATCCGGGAGGGCCGCCAGCTCGATGTTTCGGTCCGGCGAAGGCTTCCGATCCGGCAAAGCAGCCTATGAGAAGGACCGCAAGTGACGCGCATACAATCCTCATTTGAGCATGCTCCCCTTCTAGATGAACGCGGCAGCCAATAGAAATAAATTGCGGGGGCATTGTGTCCCTTTCGAGTTATCGTTGATCGTTCGGGGGAACCCGTTAAAAGGTCAGCATATTCGCGGAAACGAGAACTACTCGGACCCGTTGCATTGCGGGTCTCGGCAGCCAGCAATCCGGATAAGGGGCTTTGCGAAAGGAGTAAGCCCATGCCGAAGCTGAAACTTAGCTACTTCGACTTTCACGGAGGGCGCGGAGAACCTATAAGAATCGCACTCTCGATCGGCAACATCACGTTCGAAGACGATCGCGTTCCGCCGTCTGATTGGGGACGTCGTAAGGAGGGCACGCCGTTTGGCGGTCTGCCTGTGCTTGAGGTGGATGGGCAGATCCTCGCGCAGTCGAATGCGATTCTCCGTTATGTGGGCAAGGTGGCAGATCTCTATCCGTCCGACCCGTGGCAGGCAGCGCTGTGCGACGAGGCCATGGAGGCGGTAGAGGACATCACTAGCAAGATCTTTGCGAGTCGTTTCCTTCCGGAAGAGGAGAAGAAAACGCAACGCAAGGCGCTAGTCGAAGGTCCAATCCCATTCTATCTCACCCGGTTACAACAAAGGCTCGAAGCTCATGGAGGCCGCTACTTCGCCGCCGACAGCTTATCGGTCGCGGATCTTAAAGTTTTCGAATGGATCCGGAACCTCAGATCCGGGGCAATCGATCACGTGCCGACCGACCTGCCCGATCGCTTTGCGCCCAAGCTCGTCGAGCACTACGATCGAGTTAATAACGATCCGCATGTTCAGGCCTACTACGCTAAGCATGGAGTTATCATCTAAACAGCGGGTAATACTGGTTTCACGCGGCAACGTGCTGCGGTAGGCGCTCAGATCGTCATCGAGCAATGGCGGCGTTCATTTTTCTTCCAGCACAAACTTGGACGCTGCCTACTCGAACGTGCGCTACGTGCCGACATCGGACATCCCGTGCCTTTCGGAGCAGATTGCCGTATCTTCCTCAATCGTACCGTGCGTGACGACATCGTCGAACGTCCGGCGATAGATGCTGCTAGCGTACGAGAGTTCGAATGCCGCGGCTGCACGACCAATGCCTAGGTCTTTTCGCTTGGTATCGTTCAACATCCTGGAGGGCTTGCGCCCCATTTCGGCGTCGGCTTCCGAGCGGCGGCTGATTGATCGCGACCGCGCCGGTGCCACGCGAGCTGTCGTCGCAGGCCTCGCCCCCGACATCCTGATCCTTAACGAGGCGTTGTTCTGCCAGCAGTATGCGGGCCGAGCTGTCGACTATGGACGTGTGTTCGACTTCCCCTTTCAGTCGGTCGCGCTCTATGATAACGCGTGGGGCAATGCCATTTTGAGCCGCTACCCGATCGTCAAATCGCAGGAAATGCGAATTTATAATCGTGGGGGCCTGGTTGCGACCATCAAGACGCCGGAAGGTGAAATGAGAGTTGCGTCCTATCATCCGCATCCGGGGCGCTATCCCGAAAACAAGGCGCTGGATTTTACCCGATTGGTTGAAGGTCTGACTGGCCCTGTGATCGTCTCCGGGGATCTCAACTGTATCAGCCCAGAGGATCACACTGATCGCCATCAGTTGATCGAAGCCTTTCGAGGTTTCTCGCCAAACCCAGAAGCCGCAGTGGATCAGTTCATTGAAAGTGGCAAGAACGTGTTCGATGCTCTGGGAAAACTTGGCTTCAAGGATGCTATTCCACCACTGGGGCGCCGCTATTCGATCCCGACCGACCTCATTAATCGGGATAAGAGCTCTGCAATGCGCATCGATCACGTTCTAGCCAACGATGCCGTCGAGGTCATCGCCGGCGAAGTCGTGCAGAATGCCGCCAGCAATCGCGCAAGCGACCATCATCCGGTCATGGTCGAATTTCGAATTCGCGGAGAGGGATCACCTCTGCCCACTTAGCTGCCGTGAGAGCAAGGCTCTCG
>JAUVPN010000028.1 GCA_030598645.1 Hyphomicrobium sp.
AGTAACTTTCAAGGTGGTTCCCTGGCCTGAAGCGTCAGCGACGATCGTCTTTCTTGGTCTACCAGATGAGTTGGCAGTTGAGCTTCTTTGCACGGCCATGAGTCAGCCCTTCGAAGTCTCAGGCGCAATACATCTGCAAGCCTCGGTGGCAGAGCGCCTCGATCATCCGGGCCTTAGTTCCATGGGGAAGTCGGTCACGGCGCTAAGGGTAGAGAACTTTGCCCGCTCGGTTGCTACCAGAAAGGAGCGCTTGAAAGAGGGGCTTCGGGTCTATGGCAAGGCTATGGAGCTCGACAACAGAGAGACACTGGAGTTCTGGAGTGAGCTGCGGCGCTTGTCCGTCATGCCTCATGGCCCGTCGCTGTTGTGGCGCATCTCTACCAAGCCGACGACAGCTCCAAAGCTAGTTGCGGCGATTAAACGCCATATGCCGGTAAAGGCTTTTTACGATTGGTCAGGCGGTCTTGTCTGGCTCGAGGTACCGGCTACCGCTGATGCTGGCACCGCAGAAATTCGTCGCATTGTGGCAATCCACGGCGGACACGCTACGCTGATTCGCGCTGATTCGAGCGTGCGTGCTTCGGTCGAGGTCTTCCCGCCGCTTAGTTCAGCAGTTGAACGTTTGACACGTGGCCTAAAGGAAGCCTTCGATCCAGCTGGCATTCTCAATCCCGGCCGAATGTACGCCAATATTTGAGGGCAGCCGCAACTAATGCAAACGCACTTCACCCCTGAACAGCTTAACAACCCGCGCGTCGCGGAAGCCGATAGTATTATCCGCCGGTGCGTCCATTGCGGGCTTTGTACAGCGGTGTGCCCCACCTACGTGCTGCTCGGGGATGAGCGCGATAGTCCGCGCGGGCGCATCTATCTGATCAAAGGCATGCTTGAGGGGTCCCGCCAGGCGAGTGAAACGGTTCGTACTCATATAGACCGTTGTCTATCCTGTCTGTCGTGTATGACGACGTGCCCGAGTGGTGTTGATTATATGCACCTTGTTGATATGGCGCGCAGTTACATCGAGCAGACCGCTCAGCGCAGCTTCAAGGAGCGTTTCATTCGCGGTCTTCTGGCGCGGACACTTCCGCATCCGGGCTGGTTCCGGCTTGCGTTAAGGGCGGCTCCGCTGGGGCGGCCCTGGGTAAACACATTGCGCCGTTTTGGCTTAAAAGAGTTGGCAGCGATGATCGAGCTGGCCCCAAGCGTGCTGCCACCCACCGCGCGGTTTGAAGGGGCGGGGACGGCAGTGACTGATGAGACGCGCCGTGCCCGTGTTATTTTGCTAACAGGTTGTGCGCAAAAAGTACTGCGTCCTAGCATCAACGACTCTACTATCCGGCTTCTGGCCCGGCGCGGCGTTGACGTGGTCGTTGCTTCGGGGGCAGGTTGCTGTGGCGCGCTGTCCTATCATCTGGGGAAGGAAGCGTGCGCCGTGGCCTATGCTAAGCGTAATGTCGATGCATGGTCGAAAGAGATGGCCAAGGCGCCGATCGACGCTGTAATCGTCAATGCTTCAGGGTGCGGTACGACGGTAAAGGACTACGGCCATTTGTTGAAGCGCGACTCGCATTATGCAGCACGCGCGGCAAGGCTGTCAGAGCTCTCCATGGATATTTGCGAGTTCTTAGCTCAGTACGAACTAGGTCCGCCTAAGCGCTATTCCTCGTTGCGCGTTGCCTATCATCCAGCATGCTCCTTACAGCACGGTCAGAACATTCTGGATGAACCCAAATTTCTGCTGTTCAAAGCGGGTTTCAGCGTCGTCGATATCGCCGAGGCGCACCTCTGCTGCGGATCGGCAGGGACCTACAATATTTTGCAGCCAGAAATGGCCGGCACTCTCCGCAATCGCAAGGTAGAGAATATCAAAGCCGTGAAGCCCGATCTCGTGACTACAGGCAACATCGGCTGTATCACGCAGCTCGAAAGCCAGCTCGACGTTCCTATCGTGCACACTGTTGAGCTTCTCGATTGGGCTTATGGCGGCCCTATTCCGCGCGGGCTAGAGCCGCTTGCCGCGTTCGTGTCCGACGTCCCAGAGCCGAAGCACCGCGTCGAAGACTACATTGGTGCGTGACGCTCACGGTCACCGAAGACGGGCACGATGAGCAGGAAGTTGCCCAAGACCGATTGGCGCGAAATCAGCGGCCCCTTTGACGTTATCGGCGACGTACATGGTTGTGCGGACGAGCTGATAGAGCTTCTCGGACATCTAGGGTACGGGGTCGCCTTTAAGGACGATTGTACATGTTTGAGCACTTCCGCACCACGAGGGCGCCGCGCATTTTTGGTTGGAGATCTTGTCGATCGCGGGCCACGTTCGCTCGATGTCGTACGCATCGTAATGCACATGGTTGGACAGGGCCAGGCACTTATGGTCATTGGCAATCACGATAACCGGTTTATGCGCTTTCTTCAGCGCCACGACGTAAAGCTGACCCACGGCCTTGCGGAAACCGTCGAAGAATTTTCACGAGCGTCTGAGGATTTTTGCGCGCGCACCCGCAGCTTTTTCGAAGCCCTTCCAAGCCACGCCTGGGTTGATGGGGGCCAGCTTTCCATTGCACACGCTGGCGTAAGCGAAAATATGCTGGGCGGCACCTCTGACGCCATCTACAAATTTGGGCTCTATGGCGAGACGTCGGGCCAGCTCGACGACAATGGCCTGCCCGAGCGCTATAACTGGTCGGCGCACTATTCGGGCAAAACAACCGTGATCTACGGTCATACTCCTGTGGCCGAGCCTGAGTGGCTGAACAACACGCTTTGCATCGACACCGGCTGTGTCTACGGTGGCAAGTTGACGGCGCTGCGGTGGCCGGAAACAGAGATCGTCTCTGTGCCGGCGAACGCAACGTACGCAGAGCGCAAGCGGCCGTTCGGGCTGCCACCAGCGCGCCCTGAGCGCGCTCCTTGAGCGCCGATTGGCGCTGCGCAAACGATCCGCTATAAGGCCTCACCGAGTGCGGACGCGCCCGTTTGGCGCGCAACTAAAGCTTTCATCTCATGGCCAAGACCAACAAAAACGCGCGACCCCAGTCACGCCTGCCCAGAGGCCTCCGCGACATTGAATCCGCCGAGCTGCGCGCGTTGAACATCATGCTGGACAAGATTCGCAGCGTGTATGAGCGCTATGGCTTTGAGCCGTTGGATACGCCGGTGTTCGAATATACGGACGCATTGGGCAAGTTCCTACCCGATCAGGATCGACCCAACGAAGGCGTCTTTTCCCTTCAAGACGAGGACGAGCAGTGGCTATCGCTGCGTTACGATCTGACCGCTCCACTGGCGCGCTACGTAGCGCAGAATTTTCAAACGCTAACAAAACCGTTTCGCCGGTATGCGGTAGGGCGGGTCTGGCGCAACGAGAAGCCGGGGCCGGGACGCTTTCGTGAGTTTATGCAATTCGATGCGGACACGGTGGGTGCCGACAGCGTAGTGGCAGACGCGGAGATGTGCATGCTTGCCGCCGACACGATGGAGGCGCTTTTAGTTGAGACCGGCGATTACGTCATTAAAGTCAACAATCGCAAGGTTCTTGACGGCGTGCTCGGGACGATAGGTCTCGATGGCGCAGAGGATGCCAGCACCCGACTGATTGTATTGCGTGCAATCGACAAAATGGATCGACTAGGTGAGGCCGGCGTCCGCGAGCTACTTGGCTCCGGTCGAAAGGACGAAAGTGGGGATTTTGCCGTAGGGGCTGGATTGGATGACGAACAGATAAAAAATGTTCTTGCCTACGTAGGGGCTCCAGTCATGACTGAGGGCACAACGCTAACTAAGCGTCCACCCAAGAAAGAGATACGGAATTTCATTCGACGGGCAAGAGACGCCGGTGATCTAGATGTAGGCGAATATTGGTGCCACGTTAGCAACACATCAACGCTAGAGCGGTTGCGCGAGATAGTCAGTGGCAGCAAACTCGGCCTTCAAGGCCTAGAGGAACTAGAGCAATTAGTTCAACTCACAGCAAATGGTGGTTATGGGTGCGGGCAGATCTTGATAGACTCATCTGTAGTTCGCGGCTTGGACTACTACACCGGCCCCGTCTTCGAAGCCGATCTAACTTTCGAAGTGAAGGATGAGAAGGGTCGCCCCGTCCGCTTTGGATCGGTCGGGGGCGGCGGCCGCTATGACGATCTCGTCGCGCGTTTTACAGGTCAGAAAGTCCCCGCGACCGGCTTCTCCATTGGCGTCTCACGCTTACAAGCCGCGCTTGCTGCGCTGGGGCGCTCCGATGCCGCCGCGGCTGGCCCGGTCATTGTCACCGTCATGGAGAAAGAACGCATTGCCGACTATCAGAAATTTGTACAGACGCTGCGCACTAACGGCATTTGCGCCGAGCTCTACCTGGGCAACCCGAAGAAGTTCGGCAAACAACTAGAGTATGCTGACAAGCGGCGCAGCCCTTGCGTCGTTATCCAAGGCCCAGACGAGCGCGAACAAGGCGAGGTCACACTCAAAGACTTGATCGAAGGCGCCAAAGCGGCGGCTGCTATCAAGGATAACAAGGAATGGAAGGAGACCCGCCCCGCACAGATCTCCGTCAAGGAAAGCGATCTCGTCGACGAGGTCCGCAAGATCCTCGCGCGCCACCGGCGCTAATCTCGCCTGACACTCCCAGTCAAACGAGTAGGAGGACGGAATAGATGAACGCCAAAGACCTCGAAATCTTCAATGTCATGCCGTTCCTTTTTTGGGTCAAGGACGAGGAAGGGCGCTACATTTGGGGCAACAGAGCCATTTCGGAGATCGCCAAGCAGGACATTATCGGCAAGAAAGATGCCGAGTTGTCCTGGGCCGCCAACGCCGAGGCTCTGCGGGCCGACGACAAAAAGGTACTTGAAACGGGAAAGCCTATCTTTGTTCATGAGTACGTGGACGACTCAAGTCGCGGCAAGATTACCTTGAGCGTCTGCAAGTTCATAGGTGAGTTGGACGGCAAAAAGCATGCGTTCGGCATATCGTTTGTGATCGAGAAAGGTGATTAGCGACGTCGAGGCAAGTGATTGCATGTGACGCGCATGCAGCCCACCTTTACCTTAAGGATACAGTAGAGGAGCTGTAATGTCAGACACGCTCGGCATGGCAACCCAGCTCGCGGGCAACCTGGTGCGCTTCGGTTGGTATTCGGGCGTCAACTGGCTTCTAGCCCGCGAGGCGCGGCGTCTCGGCAATCTTCCGCGTTACAACCCCACGCGTCCGGTTCCTAGTCATGCAGAACTGATGGCCGACCTTCATGCGCTGTTTATGCTTGACGCTGCCGCCGTTCGTGAGGGCCTATACCCGCCGGTCGAACCGGTTGGGACGATCGCCCAGCACATGCTCCAATTGCGCGCGATGTTCGCCGACCTGCCCGAGACAATTAGGCGCCGCGAGGCAGATGACGCGCAGAGTGCTGCGACGCTCCCCGGCGCCAACGACATGCCGGACTACTACGCGCAGGATTTTCATTTCCAGACCGGCGGATATTTGAGCGAGGAATCCGCCCAGCTCTATGACGTGCAGGTTGAGACGCTGTTTTATGGCGCCGCCGGTGTGATGCGCCGCGCCGCGTTGAAACCGATCGCGGAGTTCTTGCGCGGACGAGACCAGCGCGGCACCGCGCTTTCGGATATCGCTTGCGGTACGGGGCGCTTGTTACGCGAGGTGCGGATTGCTTATCCGGCTCTGCGCATCAATGGCCTTGACTTATCGCAGGCGTATCTCGACGAGGCACGGCGACATATCGGCGATTTGCGACCAGTGAAGTTGATCCACGGTAACGCCGAGCAGATTCCGCTTGCGGACGGAAGTCAGGATATCATCACGTCGATCTTTCTCTATCATGAGCTGCCGGGCGACGTGCGCCGCCGCGTGACCGCGGAGATAGCGCGGGTCCTCAAGCCGGACGGGCTCTTCGTTTTCCTCGACAGCTTGCAGATGGGGGACCGGCCCGGCTGGGATGGCCTGCTGGAGGCCTTCCCGATTCGCTTTCACGAGCCTTACTTTGGGCACTACGCCAACGACGATCTCGATGCCATGTTCACGAGCGCGGGGCTTGCGCCGCAAGAGACATCAAACGCTTTCCTTTCGAAGGTAATGGCGAGGCGCAAGCGCTGAACTTAAGTGCTAACCGTAGATGGCTTTCTCAGGCGCATGGCGGACGTCAATTGTGTCTCCTGCCAAGCCAGCCTCATCTGGATCCTCAGTCGCCGCACTGCGCGCGATAGCGCAACAGATGGTCCGCAAGCACCAGCGCCATCATCGCTTCGCCAATGGGGACCGCGCGAATGCCGACGCACGGGTCGTGTCGGCCCTTTGTGATGACGTCGGTCTCGTGTCCTTTCTCATCGATTGTTTTGCGCGGGACGAAAATGGAGGACGTCGGCTTCACTGAAAAGCGACAGACAATAGGCTGGCCGGTGGAAATGCCGCCGAGAATGCCGCCCGCGTGATTGGTCATGAATCGGGCCTCTCCGTCGGGACCAATGCGGATTTCGTCGGCATTCTCTTCGCCGGTGAGTTCAGCTGCCCCCATGCCGGCGCCGATTTCCACGCCTTTGACAGCATTTATGCTCATCATCGCTGATGCGAGGTCCTGGTCGAGCTTTGCGTAAATTGGCGCCCCAAGGCCTGCGGGGACGCCTTCGGCAACAACTTCTATAATTGCACCGATGGAAGAACCGGCTTTTCGCACATCGTCAAGATATTCCGCCCAGTGCACCGCTGCTGCGGGATCGGGGCAGAAGAACGGGTTGGCATCGACAGCCTCCCAATCCCACAGAGAGCGATCTACCGCCTGATTGCCAATCTGCACCAATGCGCCGCGGATGGTAACGCCTGCAAGCACCCTACGGGCGATTGCGCCAGCGGCAACTCGCATCGCAGTTTCGCGGGCGGACGATCGCCCGCCTCCGCGATAGTCGCGTATTTTGTATTTCTTCCAATATGTGTAGTCCGCGTGACCAGGCCGAAACTTGTCCTTAATATCGGAGTAGTCCTTAGTTCGGTGATCGACATTTTTGATTAGAAGCGAAATGGGTGTGCCTGTCGTAACTTGCTGGCCCGCCTCGTTGGCGAAGACGCCCGAGATAATCTCTACCGTGTCAGGCTCTTGGCGTTGGGTGGTGAACCGCGACTGGCCAGGGCGTCGCTTCTCCAAAAAGCTTTGGATATCTGCAGCCTCCAGCGGCAAGCCAGGCGGACACCCGTCGACCACACAACCGATTGCGGGGCCGTGGCTCTCTCCCCAGGTTGTGACACGGAATAAGTGCCCGAAAGTGTTGTGTGACATTACGTTTGCCGTTCCGGAGAAGGTGATTCGTTAAGCGGCTGGCGAATGTTAGCACCTCCGCGGTAGCGATGCAGCCAATTGGCCAGTCTTAGGAGCGCGCGTACGCCCTCGCAAGGGGAGCGGAGTAGTAATTTTCGTGACAATTCCATGCGACGCAGTTTATGTGATTTGTTAAGTGCTGCGTCGCGATACGGGACATGTCTTTAGGAGACAGTCAACGCGGTGGCTTAATCGCGCACGTGCGATCCCATGCTTCCGTGACCCACCGCCAGTTGGCGGGAAACCACCGGTCGCCAATAGGCAAAGGCCTTGGGACCATCGGTTTTGGCACTGCCGTATTCCTAGCGTAAGCCAAGCGTCGCGTTTTGCGAGCATCGTTGCGTTTGTGGGGCGGCCTATTGCGGCAAGCCCCATTTATCGGGACGCTCCTCACAGGTCTGAGCAACCTGAGCCGAGCGACCACGACATGAAGTGTGGGAAGAGCCGAAGCAGCCGCTGCTTCGGCTCTTCTCTTCGGGCGATCCTTAGAGCCATTCCGAAGTTCCATTCCGTAAGATCAGCACGCGATCTTGCGGCATTTCCAGAAGTGGCACGGTCGCAACGTCAAGTCCGAGAACGTGACCGCGAAGTGTTCGGCTGACACCGCCATGCGAGACGACGACAGTATTGCGTTCGATACCCTCCAACCACGAGCACGTGCGCTCCATTAGGTCTTCATAGCTTTCGCCGCCCTTCGGCCGCCAGTTATAGGGATCGCGCATGCGGGCTGCGAGGCCCTCGGCGTCTACCTTCGGTAGATCAGAGGCGAGCGTGCCCTGCCAACAGCCGTAGTGGGCTTCCATAAGACGGTCGTCGATTTGGAAATCACCGGCCGGTAGGTCCAAAGCAGTGCGCACGATTTCCATGGTTTCGCGCGCACGCGCCATTGGGCTGGAAAGAAAATCAGCTTGAGCAAGTTCAGGTAGGAAGGGGCGCAGTGCTTCGCCATTGCGTCGGGCCTGAGCGCGGCCCGTTTCATTCATTGGCTGATCAGCCTGCCCCTGATAGCGCGCTTCGGCGTTCCATTGCGTCTCACCGTGGCGGATGAAGTAGAGTGTTACGGCCATGCGCATTGCGCTAGACCCGCTTGGGTCGCATCAACCGCCCTCGCTCTTCGTTACGGTGATGTCCGGCGCATCCTCATTCTTCATACCCTGCACATGGTAGCCAGCGTCAACGTGGTGAACTTCGCCCGTAACTCCGCGCGATAGATCGGACAATAGATAAACACCAGCGGTACCCACGTCCTCAATTGTCACGGTGCGTCGCAGCGGCGAATTGTACTCGTTCCACTTAAGAATATAACGGAAGTCAGAGATGCCCGAAGCTGCGAGAGTCTTGATGGGACCGGCTGAGACAGCGTTTACACGAATACCCTGCTTGCCGAGATCAGCAGCAAGGTAGCGCACGCTTGCCTCCAGCGCCGCCTTGGCAACACCCATCACGTTGTAGTGTGGCATCACCTTTTCTGCGCCGTAGTAGGTCAGCGTTAGCATAGAACCGCCTTCCTGCATCAACTTCTCCGCCCGCGCTGCAAGTGCGGTAAAGGAATAACAAGAGATGAGCATGGTTTGAGTGAAGTTCTGCTCGCTGGTGTCAACATAGCGCCCGTCGAGCTCAGCCTTGTCAGAAAAGGCGATGGCATGGACGAGAAAGTCGAGCTTGCCCCACGTGCGTTCAAGGCCGCCGAATAAGTCATCAACAGAAGCTGCGTCTGTGACGTCGCACGAAAGCACGAGCTGAGAACCAAGTTCTGCTGCCAACGGCTCAACACGCTTTTTTAGGGCCTCTCCCTGATAGGTGAGGGCAATATCGGCGCCTTGTGCCGCAGCAGCCCTGGCGATGCCCCAGGCAATCGAGCGATTATTGGCCACGCCCATGATGAGGCCCTTCTTGCCAGCCATCAGGTTGCCCTTCGACACCCCACTGCTCGGCGCCGGTTCCATCATCAGTGTTGCACCTCTTGAAGCCCTTGTTTGGCGCGCATCCTACACAAATGCACCTGCGGGTCCAGAAGTAGGTAGGGGGGAGGTCAGCAAGAGCCGTTTGCAATTGAGCGCTTGGTAGCGGTTAGCCGTCCAGCTGCCAGCGCCCACTTGGAAGCCGGCAGGCGATACCCTCGGTCTTTTTATTGCGCTTGCCGTTGGTCAATAGGATAACGACGTGACGGCAAACTTGGCCAGTACTGTCCTTAAAGGAAGCAGTTGGGTGCACTGTTGCCGACAAGTTTCCGTGCCAGCGGCGCCAAACGTAAGTCGACCCATCGCCAATTGCTGAAAGGGCATATTGCAGGCGCTCCAACAGGGCAATTTGGTCGCTCTCGTTGAGCTTGCGTGCTGTGCGCCCAATTTGCTTGGTTGCCTTACACTCAACGGGCCACTCAGCGGGTTGGGCATAATCAGCGTAGGCATAGTCAGAGCTCAGTAATATAATTGCGACAAATACAAAGGCCGCGAGAAAAACCGTGACCAAGGTCACTAATGACGGATGCGAACTCATGACGCTTTACTCGACAATAAATGACGCTACGAGCCACCATAGGCGGCATGCTAGGCTGACGAGTATGACTCCACATGGTTAAAGTGCGCTGAAGATCTGTATCGAATCTTATGCGCCAGTGTTGAGATTGAAGAGGAGCTGATGATTGAGGGACGACACAAACACGGACTCTAAATCAGGTGAGCAATTGGAGCCTGGGTCCCGCGACTTCGCCTGCGCGGCAGAGCCATTTGCTTTGTTCAACGTTTGGCTAAAAGAGGCAGAGCGTTATGAGCCCGTCAATCCGAATGCGATGACATTGGCAACGGTCGGGACTTCCGGCATGCCGAATGCGCGCATGGTGCTGTTAAAGGGGCTTGATGCCCCCGGAAGGCCTGATCGTGGCTTTGTGTTTTACACAAACTATGAAAGCGCCAAGGGTGAAGAGCTTCTCGCAAATAAAAAGGCTGCGCTCGTATTTTATTGGAAAAGCCTTAACCGGCAGGTACGGGCGCGGGGGGCTGTTGCCGAGGTCGCGCCGGACGAAGCCGACGCATATTTTGCAACTCGGCCGCGTGGCGCCCAGATCGGAGCTTGGGCCTCGCAGCAGTCGCGTCCCTTGGAAAACATGTTCGTTCTCGAAAAGTCGGTTGCGGTCGAGACCGCCAAGTTTCTTGTCGGCAAGATTCCTCGCCCAGCTCATTGGTCGGGCTTCAGAATCACGCCGCTAGAGATCGAGTTTTGGCACGAGCGGGCCTTTCGTCTTCACGAGCGGGTCGTCTTCCGACGGCAAGTAGCGGGTGACGAGTGGGTCAAAACGCGCCTCTACCCATGATGTAGCGGTCTCAAAAGTGTGGCGTTGCTGGTCTGTCGTATCGGCAGCTGGTTGATAAGCAGATTTCCATGCACCGGCTCGGCGAGCCTGAGGAAGTGGCCAAGGTAATTTACGTCCTGTCCACCGACCAATCGAGCTATCCCAACGGCACGGAGCTGCACATTATTAGCGGCCAGCAGGTTTAATGGTCGCGTCGACACGGTGGCCGCATCCTTTCTGGGGGTATCCCCTATTTTCGCTCCGATTCTCGTTTATTCTCTGAGCGGTTGCGAAGCTGATGGCGCGGCGGTGGAAAACGGACGGGTGCGCAGAATGAAGCTAATTATGACATCGCACTTTCGAACGCGCTGGCAGATCCGCGTCGCGGAATTAGGGTGTCCGCGCGCATGAGACCCAATCGCCCACTGGGGCCGTCTATTTTTGCTCTTTGGACGAGCCGAATTGCCGTTTTTTCGGTAGTGCTGCTGATAACCGCGGCATTCCTGCATCGTTTGTTTGGGTTGCCCACACCGGAAGCGCTCAATTTGGCATATGTGGCCTTAGCCGGTGCCGTTTTTTCGCTACTGCTGGCGCTCGCCGCAACGATCGGTATTTGGAGAACGGGAAGGCCTGGTACATCTCGCGTCGTCTTTGGCGCACTCACTGGTCTAGGGTTGCTGCTTTGGCCCATGATTTTTCTCCCGGAATTTAAGCAACTCCCGAAGATCAATGACGTGACGACGGATGTAGTTACGCCGCCACCGTTTATTGAGCTGTCCAAGGTACGCGGACCAAGTGCTAACAGCACGAGCTATCCGGGTGACGGTTTCGCACTAATGCAGGCGGCGGCTTATCCCGATATCAAGCCAATCAAAATTAGACGTTCTAGCGAGGAAGCCTTTGAGCTCGCAACTGAAGCAGTCCGCCGCCTCGATATGAAAGTTGTGCACCAAGAGGCTCCTAACCTGGAATCAGGTAAGCCTGGTATTTTGGAGGCCGTCGATCGGACATTGATTCTTGGCTTCTACGACGACGTCGTTATTCGCGTCATCGGCGATGCAAACGACGCACGCATCGATGTGCGATCGGCATCCCGATATGGCACGCACGACCTTGGGCGCAACGCTGACCGGACGCGTCTCATCTTGAAGGAGATTATCACGCGTTTGGAGTCGGTCGTGCCGACCCGCAAGGAGAAGGTGGCCAAGACGACGGCCAAGAAGAATACTAAGGTGAAGAAGAGACGACGGCGCAGTCGACGTCGGCGATATCGTCGCAGGCGATAATACCGCGCTCGACAAGGTGTTCCACATGGGCGCGCAGAGACATCGTAGCGGCCCCAACGATGTCCTTGTCGAGATCATGATAGATCACAGGCACCAGCTTGCGGATTGTATTTGTTCCTTGTCGCACGGCATCGAGGATTGCTTGCTCGCGCCAGCGCCGATGCAAAAGGTAGGCTTTCACTGTACGCCGAGGTGCGCCCACCCGACCACCGTGTCCGGGCAAGAATACGTTGTCGTTGCGCTCAAGTAGCTTCTCTAGTGAGCGCAGATAATCGGACATGCGCCCTTCTGGCGGCGCGATGATGGAGGTGTTCCAGGCCATAACGTGATCGCCAGAGAAGACCACGCCGCGGCCTTCCAGAGCAAAGCAAAGATGGTCCGGTGAGTGGCCGGGCGTGTGGATAGCCATAAGCTCCCAGTCCTGGCCAGCGATGCGATCGCCGTCAGCCAAGCCGACATCAGGGGCAAACTCGTGGTCGGTGAACTCGGTGCTAGTATGTTCGATGTCATCCGGGTCTTTGAGGGCTGCTCGGGCGAACGCGAAGACCTTGGCGCCTGTTTTGGCTTTCAGGCGGGCGACACCTTCTACGTGATCGCGATGCGCATGCGTGATGACGATGTGAGAGATGGGGCGGCCCTGCGCGGCCTCGAGGATTGCGCGAGTGTGCTGGCTATTCTCCGGACCTGGGTCGATCACCGCTAGCGAAGTCGATCCCACGACGTAAGTGTTTGTGCCCTTGAAAGTAAGCTTGCTCGCATTGTTAGCAACGATACGCGCGACGCCCGGTGCCATGGGGCTCGGCACGCCATAGGTAAATTCCATCTCTGTCTTCAACTTAAGGTCTGTGCTCATATCTGAGACCTTATAGTGGAGTGCTTTGCTTGTGGAGAGACGTACATGAGCCAACCAGCAAAAGACCAATGTTATCGCTTTGGACTTGTAAGAGACCCAACTGAGTTCCAGGTAGCTAGTTTGCAGTGCCACGGCATTGCTGCAAGAAATTGCACGGCCTCGACCCGGCAATCGGTGACACGCCGGTCCAACGGCTGTTGGTCGGAGCGGGGAGATTCGAACTCCCGACCCCTTGCTCCCGAAG
>JAUVPN010000192.1 GCA_030598645.1 Hyphomicrobium sp.
AACTATCGTCAATCCACATTCGCTGCTCAATGAAATCCATGTCGGGCCCGACGGCAGCCACGCTTACTTCGTACATTCCTACCACTTGGTAACAGACGATGCCGCGTCCGTTGTTGCAGTGACGGACTATGGCGGGAACGTTACAGCGATGGTTGCCAAGGATAACGTCGCCGGCACTCAATTCCACCCAGAGAAAAGCCAGACTTTGGGCCTCAAGCTAATTGCAAATTTTCTAGCGTGGAACCCCTAGTAGGGCCGAAGACAATCTTCAGGCACAAACGAAATGGCCGCCCGTTAGGGCGGCCATCGCGCAGCTTCGAGAGAGAGAAGTTCCTGCATCAGCACGCGGTGGCCAGTGGCAGTTCGGGCTGTGTATTGGGTTCCGCGGGCGCCGGGAAGGCAACGACATTGGAGTCGTCGGTTATTTCGAAGGCAGCTCGCCGCTGGCGAAACCAACGCAGCGCCGTATTAGTAAGCACCGCGTCGTCCTGAACTTCTTGAATCAGCAGGCCGTCATCAGCCGTAAGCAGCGCTGAAAGCCGTGCCACAATCGCCTCTTCGCGGTCGCCTGTCTTCATGTACCAAGTCTGATCGAGCGGCCGCGCCCAGGAATGGCCCGCCGCCATAATTTCTTGCGCCAGCGCGTGTTTGTTGCTGTGAGGATTTGCGAGGTCATAGGAGATGATGAGGGTGCGCATAGCGGTCTCTTTCTAGGTTTAGCCTTCACGGGAAAACGCTTTTACAAACACCCGATCATGTGACGTCTGCGGGATCAGAACATAATAGGAACATGGCACGAGTCGTCGGTCCTGTCTAGCTTTTGTTCTATAATTGTTCTCTCCTAGGCCAGCTGGTGGAACAGGAAGGCCGCTTTGGCACCGGCAAAGTTACTTGAAGAGGACCAGCTGATCGGGATGCGACCCGCGTGAGAGGCGCCGGTGCGGACCATAGTCCACTCGCTCAATGAGCGAGGGGTATCGTTCTGCAAATATCTGCAACGCTATGTCGCGTGTGCCTGTAAAGCGCACTTCCTCCCATATCTCGTAGAGGCGGCGCGGGTCGCAACCATATCGGCGCACAAGGTCACTGCGGCGGATCCGTAGCCAGCGCGCAATCCAAATATCGATGGCATCCGCTTCGGTTAAAGCCCGGCGAGGCGGCAAGGGCAGAGATGATTCCAGAAATGCTAAAGCCATGACATACAATAACCGCGACCGATGCCGGCCTTGACTTCGCGAGCCGGGACCTCTCTATCGGTGTCAATGAAAGCAAACTGATGACTAAAGTTGCAGGCGCCACGCGAGCGCGCCGTTTACCTAAGAGAGCCCGTTGATCCTCTTTCCCGCTATAGACCTAAAAGACGGCCAATGCGTGCGGCTCAAGCTCGGCGAGTTGAGCGAGGCGACCGTCTTCAACGACGATCCGGCAGCGCAAGCACGTTTATTCGAGAGCCAGGGTTTTCAATATTTGCACATTGTCGACTTGAACGGCGCTTTCGAGGGCAAGCCGGTCAATGCTGACGCGATCGAAACAATACTGGCTACGATCGAAATTCCCGTGCAGCTCGGTGGTGGCATCCGCGAGCTAGAGACGATTGAGATGTGGCTCTCTAAGGGTGTTTCCCGAGTAATTCTTGGCACTGCAGCCGTACGCAACCCCGACGTAGTGGTACGGGCCTGCAAGGCCTACCCTGGACGCATCGCTGTTGGCATCGACGCGAAGGACGGCAAGGTAGCGGTTGAAGGGTGGGCGCAGACAAGCGCGCTCACTGCTGGAGAGCTTGCGAACCGTTTCGAAGATGTAGGGGTTGCCGCCATCATCTATACCGACATCGAACGCGACGGCGTTATGAAGGGACTTAACCTTGAGGCAACAGCGGCACTGGCTGGCGCGACCAAGATCCCGATTATTGCGTCAGGCGGGCTCGCATCGATCGACGACGTCAGAGCCTTGACGCGGCCGGAATACGCTATGCTGGAAGGCGCGATTATGGGCCGCGCGCTTTATGATGGCCGCATCGATCCGCGTGAGGCACTAGCAGTCACGAATGCAGCCTAAAAGGCAGTACAACTGGCGTGCTCAAGACCCGCATCATCCCTTGCCTTGACGTCGCAGACGGTCGTGTCGTCAAAGGCGTCAACTTTGTCGATCTTGTTGACGCAGGCGATCCCGTAGAGGCCGCTGCCGCCTATGATGCAGCCGGCGCCGACGAACTTTGCTTTCTCGATATTACGGCGAGCCACGAGGAGCGCGACACAATCTTTCACATTGTCGAGCAGACGGCAGAGCGCTGCTTCATGCCGCTTACCGTCGGCGGCGGCGTGCGCAGCATCGTCGATATTGGCCGACTGCTCAACGCCGGTGCGGACAAAGTATCGATCAACACTGCGGCGGTCAAAAATCGCCAATTCGTGAAGGAAGCTTCCGAAAAATTTGGCAACCAGTGCATCGTGGTCGCCATTGATGCCAAGAAAGTGTCAAAACCGAACGAGCCTAATAAGTGGGACATCTTTACCCATGGCGGACGTACGCCGACCGGCATCAACGCTGTCGAATACGCGAAAGAAGTGGTTGCTTTGGGCGCCGGCGAGATTCTGCTCACCTCGATGGATCGCGATGGAACCAAAGCTGGCTTCGATCTCGATCTGACGCGCGCTATCTCTCATGCCGTAAGTGTGCCGGTCATCGCTTCAGGCGGCGTCGGAACGCTTGATCATCTTGTCGAGGGGGTCACGAAGGGTGGCGCCAGTGCGGTGCTGGCCGCTTCGATATTTCACTTTGGTACGCATACGATCGCGCAGGCGAAGGAGCATATGGCATCCGCAGGCATTGCGGTCCGGCCACCCGGCTAGGAAACAACCCGAAGTCTGTGTTCGCACACCGCAAGCGTTGCCTTGAGTTCGCTGTTCGGAATAGCGCTGCTGAAGTGATAGCCCTGCACCTCGTCGCAACCTGTATTTGTCACGCAATTGAGCTCGGCCAGCGCGCCGACAAGCTTGGTTCAAGACCCAGCGGCCGATTTGAAGCATTTGGTCATTTTGCTCGGCAAGCGGCAGAAACTCATTGGGTATGATCAGGCCACGCTGAGGATGCCGCCAGCGTAGAAGCGCTTCGCAGCTCGTCACATGTCGCGATTTGAGTTTGATGATCGATTGATAGTACAGCTTAAGCTACCTGCGGTGAGCTGCTGAGAGCAGATCTCTCTCAAGTTGACGCTTTTTCTCGGGTTTGTGCAGCGTCCCCGATTGAAAAAGTTTGAAGTTATTCCGCCCTGAAGATTTCACCTCATAAAGCGCGACATCGGCACTCTTCATCAGTTCATCCGCGGTGGCGCCGTGCTCTGGCGCTTGAACAATCCCAATGCTCGCGCTGAGAGTGACCGAATGGCCAAGAATGAGAAACGGTTTATTGACTGCATCCATAACACGTTGCGCCAAGCGCTCGCATTGCTCACGCCGCACCGCACCCATCTGGATTATGGCGAATTCGTCTCCGCCAAGTCGCGCTATGAAATCTGTTTTGCGAACGCTGGAACGCAGTCGCTCTGCAACTGCTTTTAATAGTGCGTCACCGACCGGGTGCCCCAACGTGTCGTTGACCTCTTTGAACTTGTCGAGATCAATCCAGTGCAAGGTAACGGCGGGGCCCCGATCGACCACTTCTAGGGCTTTTTCAAATGACTCTCGGAAGTAGAAGCGATTGGGAATGCCGGTTAGCGGATCGTGACGCGCGAGCCATTCTATCTTCTCATCCGCCCTACGCTTTTCGGTGATGTCTTCCTGAACGTCCACCCAACCTCCGTCAGAAAGCGGCTGATATGTGACGAGCAACGTACGGCCGCCACTCAAGTTCTGGGTGCGTGTGAAAGATTTTCCGGTGGCAAGTTGCTCCTCATGCAGCTTGAGCCATTGGGCCTGCCTTTCTCGTTCCTCCTCGCCATCACGGCCAGACTCGCTCTTGACGTGGTAGCGAAGAATTTCGGCTAACGGCGTACCAGGTCGCGTTAGCTTTTTCGGCAGTGAGTACATCTCCCGATAGCTCTCGTTGCAAACGATCAGACGCTGATCGGCATCGAACATAGACAAGCCGCGAACCATATTGTTGAGGGCGATCTCGAACCACGCGTTCAGGCGCTCGAGCTTCTTTTTCTGCTTAAGCAAAACGTCAATCGGACCACCTTGAGCGTCTTGGCTCACAAGCGGAGATCGCGTTTCTTTTCCGCGGTTCAATTCATTTGACACAGTGCAGCTCCACGCACGACATAGGCCGGCAAGTTGCCTATCTCCTCGAGCGTAGAAGGATACGCTTTTGCAGTATTCCTCGACTTAAGCTGTTCA
Source organism: Hyphomicrobium sp. (assembly GCA_030598645.1). Next base: position 4,338 of record JAUVPN010000192.1, read on the forward strand.
TCGACGTTTCATGCAAAAGCAACCTGCGAATGTAATAAATGGGGCGTCTGCATGGCTCGAGACGTCAGGAGAATTGGGGCCTAACGATAAGCCTCGCCCTCCTCAAGGTTAACGACGACCCTCTCAGCCGAGCCGGCCCCCCGAATTTTTTTGTGATGAGGGCCGATTAATCGCGCCGCTCACACGGTCTTTCCCTTGAATAGGCAGAGATCGTTGATGATGCATCGCTCGCATTCCGGACGCCTCGCCTTACACACGTAGCGCCCATGCAAGATGAGCCAGTGATGGGCATGGACCCCCATCTCAGGTGGAACGATCCGAAGCAGATCTTCTTCAACAGCAAGCGGCGTCTTACCGTTGGAAAGCCCAATACGATTGGCAACGCGGAACACGTGCGTGTCGACCGCCATAGTCGGTTCGCCGAAGGCTACGTTAAGTACGACGTTCGCGGTTTTGCGACCAACGCCCGGAAGGGCTTCGAGTGCTTCACGGTCGCGCGGAACTTTCCCACCGTGCTCTTCGATGAGTTTGTGAGAAAGCAGGATCACGTTGCGCGCTTTATTCCGATAAAGGCCAATTGTTTTGATCATTTCGCGCAACTTCTCCTCGCCCAGAGTGATCATTTTCTCCGGCGCATCCGCCTTCTGAAATAGTAAGCGCGTTGCCTTGTTGACGCCTGCGTCAGTGGCCTGTGCAGAAAGAACTACGGCCACGAGCAGCGTGAAGGGATTGACCGACTCGAGCTCGCCTTTGGGCTCGGGATTCTCAGCAGCAAAGCGGTGGAAAATATCGGCTATGGCATCCGACTTCAGCTTCGGAGGGCGCCCGCCGCCGCCCGTCGGCGCGCTAGCCCGCGGTTTCTTCGCGACACTACGGGGTCGTACACTGGATCGATTTGGGCTCTTCATATTCCCTACGTCAGCGGATAAGCTTGGCACATGAACAAAAACAATAGAGTGAAGCAAGAGGACGGCGCCTTCAGCGCAGTCTTACACCAGCACCGGTCGCTGAGCCCCACAGGCTTCCTAATCTTGATGACGGCAATCGGCGGCGTAAGCTTCGTGGCGGGGGTAATCTTTCTCATTATGGGTGCTTGGCCAGTTTTTGGCTTTTTCGGACTCGACGTGGCGCTCATTTATCTCGCCTTCAAACTCAATTACCGATCCGGGCGCCTGTACGAAACTGTGGAGCTAACCCCAGAGATGCTGACGGTCACGCGCGTCCAGCCGTCTGGCAAGCGAGAAAGTTTCGACT
>JAUVPN010000141.1 GCA_030598645.1 Hyphomicrobium sp.
AGGCGCCAAGTCTTATCACTTCCCCACGCGCTGTCCGGTCTGCGACAGCCACGCCGTGCGCGAGACGAAACAAAGCACAGGAAAGATTGATGCGGTGCGCCGTTGCACCGGCGGGCTCATTTGCCCCGCGCAGCGTGTTGAGCGACTCAAGCATTTTGTATCGCGCAACGCGTTCGACATCGAGGGTATGGGCGAAAAGAACATTGAGACCTTCTACGACGACAAGATCATCCAATCACCTGAGGATATATTCACTCTGCAAGCGCGCGATGAGACGGCGAAGTCGAAGCTCGAGGCCCATCAGGGTTGGGGTGCGAAGTCGGCTCAAAATCTGTTTTCCGCAATCGCGGCAAGACGGAACATCGCGCTTGATCGGTTCATTTTCGCACTTGGTATACGCCACGTGGGCGAGACGACTGCACGGCTGCTTGCACGCTTCTATGGCACGATGGATGATTTGCTTGTGGCCATGCGCGAAGCTGGTAATGGCAAAGACACGGACGCATTTAAGGAACTTGAGGCCATCGAGGGGATCGGCGAAATTGTCGCCGAGGCCATTGCTGAATTTTTTGCTGAGCCGCACAATGTTCGCGTTGTTGAGGACCTCTTGAAAGAAGTAACGCCGGAGCCGCTGAAGGCCGTCGATGGGTCCTCCGCGGTTGCCGGTAAGACCGTTGTGTTTACGGGCACCCTAGAAAAACTGACGCGCAACGAAGCAAAAGCTCAGGCCGAGCGCCTGGGAGCAAAGGTCGCAGGCTCCGTTTCGAAGAAAACCGATTACGTCGTGGCTGGCGCCGACGCCGGTTCAAAGCTTAAGAAGGCTCGCGAATTGGGCGTCGCCATTCTTGACGAGGGCGCCTGGCTGAAGCTGGTTCAGAGCAGCAATTAAGAAAGAAATAAACTATGGCCGACGCGAGACGCACGTCGCCATCCACGCTTGGAAAAAAGTGCTAGTTTGAACATCGAAAGCGCGCATGCCAACATTGTAAAGGTTTTTGCTGATGCGACGATTGCCATCGGGAATCCGCCTTAGCCCACCGTTGCCGATCCAAATGTTCAACAAGGCGGGTCCACTTATCAAGGCGTTAGGCCTATGGCCGAGTCTGCAGCCGGAAAAGATGATCGCCGCGGCTGAGCGTAAGTGCAAGTTGTCGAAATGGCCCGCAGCACATCTACGAGCGCTACCAGCAAGAACGAGCGCATTTAACAACGACGCTAAGCTATCTTTGTTCGGTGCGCTTGCCGTCAAAGGGCAATTCATGCGCGGGCTAACAAACTCTTTGAGGTTTGAAAAATTCATTGAAGAGCATCCAGACATTCGCGACGAGAAGATCACACGTCCACTGTTCGTCCTTGGTCTCCCACGTACGGGTACGACGTTGCTGCAGCGCCTGCTTTGTATGCATGCCGGTGCCCGATATCTTCCGTTTTGGGAAGGCTATGCGCCATTGCCCAAAGTGTTGGGTACAGGTCAGGATGGCAGCGATGGCCGCATAGACGGCGCGAAACGTGCGCTCGCGCTCATGAAGTGGATCGCGCCCGACATGGACAAGATCCATCCCTTAGATGTCGCAGATCCCGAGGAGTGCTACCTCATCTTCAGGACCTATGTGCTGATGCCGCCGGGCTTCGATTTCTCCTATCTGCCCAGCTACTGGAGAGGGTTCAGCTCTCAAGACCACCTGGATGCCTACCGGCTGCACAAGCAGCAGCTGCAAAGTTATCAGTGGCTAAACCGGCGTGAGCACTGGGTACTGAAGTGTCCCAATCACCTCTCAGGATTGCAGCATTTGCTAAACGTCTATCCCGACGCACGTATCGTCTATACGCACCGCGATCCCGTAAAGGTCATTCCATCGCTATGCAGTTTGACGGCGGTAGCTTGGAGCATGATCTCCGACGACGTGGATCTCGACGAAGTTGTGGAGTTCGCTATGGGCATGACGCAGCGCTGCCAGGAGGCAGGGGAGTCCGCGCTAAAGACCGTCCCAAAAAATCAGTTAATCCACGTTGAGTTTGACGAGCTTGTCGCAGACCCGGTCGCAACGGCGCTATCGATTTATGATCGTTTCGGGTATCGGCGCGACCCAGAGCTTGAAGCCAAGGCGTCGAAGTGGTTGCAAGAAAACCGCAGCGACAAGCACGGCACGCACACCTACGCCTTGAGCGATTTCGGTTTGGCTGAGGAGGATGTGCGTCAGCGGCTGAAGGGTCCGGAACTCGTGGCCGCGCACGCGTCATATTAAGTCGACTACTTTTCGCGTAATATCAGCTCAAAGCGGGGCCGTTGCCGCCTTCAACCATGCGCGAGGCTCCGCGTCCAATTCCGGGCCAACTTTCTGCATGACGTGTCCATGGTAGGCGTTAAGCCACTTAATTTCTTCTGCGCTCAGTATGTCGCGGACGATGAGCCGGCGGTCGATGGGTGCTAGCGTTAGTGTCTCAAACCCCATCATCTCCCGGTCACCGCCGGTCATGGCCTGCGGCTCTGTTACCAGAACCAAGTTCTCGATGCGAATGCCATACGCGCCTTCTTTGTAATAGCCAGGCTCGTTTGAGCAGATCATACCGGGCTCCAACACGGCCAAGCCTGCGCGCGAAATCGACTGCGGGCCCTCGTGTACCGAAAGGTAACTGCCGACGCCGTGGCCGGTACCATGGTCGTAGTCGAGGCCGTGTGCCCATAATGCGCGGCGCGCCAGGGAGTCGAGGTCGACGCCTCGGGTGCCTTTCGGAAAGAGGGCAGTTGCGATGGCGATGTGTCCCTGCAAGACGAGCGTGAACCGCATGCGCATCTCTTTGGTAGGTTTGCCGATGGCAACTGTACGCGTGATGTCTGTGGTTCCGTCCAGGTATTGGCCGCCGCTATCGATGAGGAACAGCTCTCCAGTCCTGAGCTTGCGGTTCGTCGCCTCGTTGACTCGGTAATGCACGATGGCGCCGTTGGAGCCGCTGCCGGAAATGGTGTCGAAGCTAATCTCGCGCAACTGGTTCGTCGCGCGACGTTCCGATTCCAGTTGGCGCACGGCCTCGATCTCGTCGACCTTGCCTGATGGCGCCTGTTGATCTAGCCAGGCGAGGAATCGCGTGACGGCGGCTCCGTCGCGTAGGTGTGCCGCTCGCGAACCCTCGATCTCCGCGGTGTTCTTCAAGGCCTTGGGGGCGAGGCAGGGATCGGCGGCTGCTGCGATGTGGCGTGCGCCGCCCAAGGAGCGGGCGAACCACCAAGCCGCAGTGTTCGGATCGAGGCGCACACGCTTATGGGCTTTGCGCAGCATCTTGAGGCGGTCGGTGAGCGCACCTGGTAGGCTGAGTTTAGCAAAGGACAGATGCGCGCGCGCAGTGCGATCAAGTTTCTCTGGCGCGATAAATAGCTCGGGCTTGCCTTTTTGCGGGATGATAGCGAAGGCTAGCGGCACAGGCGTGTGAGCGATATCTGAGCCACGAATGTTGAACGCCCAGGCGATCGAGTCGCTGAGTGTTAGAACCGCGGCATCGTTACCGTCGGCTTTCAGATGCTTTTGTATATCGGCAATCTTATCCTGTGCCGAGCGGCCAGCCAACTTCAATTGGTGGACGGTTACGGGTTTTTTCGGTGGCTCAGGGCGATCTGGTCCCCAGAGACGATCGATAAAGTTGCGCGCGACTGGTTTGAGGGTGATGCGTACGGGCTTGAGTGCCGACTCTAGTCGGTCGATCTCAGCAACGGTCTGAAGCTTTGGATCGAAACCGATGATTTGATTGCGGGAGAGGTTATTGCTGAGCCATTCCGCGATGCGTCCCCGCGGCAGCTTCGAAAGCTCGAATATATCATTGTCGACTTCGGCGCGGGCCTGAACCGTGTAGCGGCCGTCAACGATTAGCACAGCGGTCCTTCTAGTAACGATCGCGAGCCCCGCCGAGCCTGAAAATCCCGTGAGCCATTTGAGGCGCTCTGCGCACAGCGGCACGTATTCACCCTGGTGCTCATCGGCGCGCGGAACGAGGTAGGCGCTTAATCCGGCCTGTACCATGAGTTTGCGCAGCTCCTTGATCCGCTGGGCGCTGGCACTGCGTTGGGTTGGAGCGGCGAATGTTTGGAACATGGAACCCTGTTTAGCGCGTCGGCGGGCACCGGAGAATCCTTCCGGGCCCCGCTATGGTCTTTGCGGTGAGGCGGCAATGTGCCTGTCAGTCAGCATCGCTTGATAAACGTCAACGTAGACCAGCCCTCAATGCGACGGTGCTCCTTAATGGCAAGCCCTCGCGCTCCATAAGTAGCTATAACACTTGCTGCCTCCGGGTTCAGTATGCCAGATAACACAAGTATTCCACCACGGTGGAGCGCTCCGGTCACGTTGGACGCTAGCGCGCAGAGGGGCCCGGCTAGAATATTTGCGAGCACGAGATCGAAGGGTGCCGCACGTCGCAGCGATTGGTGGTGGAGTGCGTGGGCTCTGGTTGCAGCTATGCGCTGATTGACCCCATTAGCGCCCGTGTTCCGCACCGTGACGGCGACGGACTCAGCGTCGTGATCAGTGGCGAAGATCACGGCTTTGGGCAGTGCCCGCGCTGCCGCGATCGCCAGAATGCCCGACCCGCAGCCAAGGTCGAGAACACGCTGAAAAGACCTCACTCGCGTCAGTCGATCGATGGCCAACAGGCAACCCAGCGTCGTCGCGTGGTGTGCGGTGCCGAATGCCTCGGCAGCATCTATTAGGATTGTATTTGGCCCATTCGGGACACGGCCGCGGTCGTGACTACCGCGTATTACGAAACGGCCGGCGGTCACCGGTGGCAGAGCAGCTTGCGACATTGCCACCCAATTGAGATCGGGTACCGAAACGATATCCAGCGGCGGAGCGGGCTGACCTAAGACGGACTCTAGTCTTGCTGCAAGCGCCGCAGCATTTGGCGGGATCGCGTAATAGGCTTCAACACGCCAGCCGCCAGGACCGTCTTCGAACAATGTCAAGGCGCCGGGTGCGGGTTCTATTAGATCTTGGAGCGCGCCAAATACTGAGCGCGCGACGTCTTGTTGCACAGGGTCAATTGTGAGCTTCGAGCTAGGGAGCATATGCTAGGCAGTCATGAAAGTAGTGGTGCGCATGGTTAGAAGCCCTCTTCAGGTGGATTGCCCTCAAACTCAAGCCCCTCAGCGCTGACCGGCTCTGGTAGTTCGTCGAGGAAGGCATCCCACTTGCGGTCGATATGCTCGGCTGCGTCGCGCGGCGACAGCGTGAATAGCGTCCCATCGGATCGTTCAGTGACTATCCCGTCGGCAATGAGCCGTTGGAGCGCATCGGGGATGTCAAAATCCACGCGCACGCCAAAGCTGGTAGAAAGGTATTGCTCGATGGCGACGTCGATGTTCGGCAGGTCCTGCCGACGCGAGGGTTCCTTGGCCAATACTGAGTAGAGCAGCATCTCCTCCTTGACATCTTCCTCGGCGGCGCGCGTCGCAAGCTTGAGCATGACCCCGCGATTGTCGGCCATGGCGTGGAAATAGAGGTTCTGCGCCATAACCACCATGTAGCGTTGCTTCTGGTTCATGAACGCTAAGCCCTGACGGATCGCGATGCCGCCCAATCCGAAAATGGCACCGGCTGCAGCGATTGGGTTGGAGGCAAGCAGTGCGATCTTGCCGGCTGCGCCAAAAGCACCTATGCCCAGGCCGCCGCCCGCTGTCGCGCCCAGTCGCAGCTTGTCGAAAAGCCTGAAGCGGACCTTCGTATTTGGAAAGATCATTTCGAGATCGCTTCTAGGAATATTCTTAAAGAGCTTCATGTAAATGTTGGCGTCCTGCACCTCAGGCGGCAGTTTGGATCTTATGCGTTTTATGGCGCGCTCGGCCTCTTTGCGAGAAATCTTCTTTGCATGCATGACCTCGCGCACTCGCGTTTCGAACGGCTTCAGCTTGAACAGGACAAACAGCCGCTGGAAAATGGGTATATCGAATTCTTCCTTCCGGTAGAACTTGTGCCACCTACGGCGCTGGTCGCGCTTGTTTGAAGCTCCGCGGTAAAAGAGGAGCAATTCCTCGAATGCATCGAGATCAACATGCAAGTCGAGATTGTAAGCTGAGTCACGCGTTAGAATTAGCTCAACGTCTGAAGGGTCAATGCGTACGTAATTCGCTTGCTCGAGGATGCGAGCCATGCCCTCAAGAATACGCCTTTGCATGACCTGTCGTTCGGCGGGCGTGAACTTACGTGTCATCAAAAGATCGCTGTCCGGGCTGAACGGTTCGTAGGTTTCCTCCAACTCATGGAGCTCCGCGTTATATTGCTGTCGGCGCCAGTGATCGAGATAACGGAAGAAGCGACGAGCATCTCGCGACTGGCCCGAGGACCAAGCCATCGGGGCCGTCAGCCGATCTAGTAGCGCAAAACGCGTGACGGGAATGAAGCGCTCTCGCGGTGGTTCGTATTCTGGATTGAGCGCATCGAAGTCAGGCGTGGTCTCCGCGCCACCATTGGTCGCGGTAGTCTTCTCAACTTGCGGCTGTTCTATAAAAAGCGCCGAGGTTGTTTTCGGCGCGGCTTCTTGCGCATCTGCCGACGACATGGCTCACGCTCCCCTCAATTGTACGTAGCGTTTGGCAACCTATTTCCAGATGGTTCGTGCTTGGATAATCGCTGGTGCCCGTGTTTTTTTATGATCCAATTGCGTGGATTGTCGAGCCTATCGGGCACGTCGAGCAATTTTTTCCTGGTCGTCTCCAGCACTAGTTTGCAAACGTTGGCGGCGGGTTTTTGCGTCGACGAGTAAAACCCCTTTTATTCCAGTGCATAAGCTCAATGCGCGCCACGGTCGTGCCCTTCTTGGGCTCCAAACAAAGCTGTGCTTGCGTACCGTAATACGAGGGGGTCCCGGTGCGTTGCGTCTTTTTACTAATAATCGCGTTGAGCGTTAGTTTGACGGCAGGCAGTGTCGCTGAAGCCAGTGAGCAGCTTGTGATGCCCTTTGATTGTAGCGTCGAGCAGGGGCGGCTGAAGATTTCGCCCGCGACGGAGAAAAGCTATCCCATCATTGGGCCACGCGATGAGCAGATGCTCACGTCCTGTACGTTCTCGCC
>JAUVPN010000252.1 GCA_030598645.1 Hyphomicrobium sp.
GTCAGGAGGATGTTGTCGAGCTTGTAGAAGCGGCGAAAAGCGTCGTCGCTTTCGATCGTGACATCCCAACCTGCGCTCCACCAGCTCGATAAAGAGAAAAGGCCCTTCGTCTCGATGCTGCCTCTCCAGCCATCGAATTTTTCACGATCCGTTATATCGCTGGGCAGTTGGCTGGCGTCTTGATCGATGCCGGCAAGCTTTATGTGGTACTGCCCCTCGGCCGTCCGGTGGCGCCAATCACCCTGCCACAGCACGCCCTGGCGAGTCATGAATGTCGGGTAGAACGTAAAGTCGAAGTTCGGCGCCAGAGCAAAGTAGTAGGGGATCGTCGTACTGAAGCCGAACGCGTCAGAGCTGCCAATCTGCGGCATCAAGAAGCCCGACTTGCGCTTTGCGGATGGATCGGCGTGCTGGAAATAGGGAGTGTAGAGGACAGGCATCCCAAAGATTTCAAACTGCGCATCGTAATAGGTGATGGTCGCGTCTTGCTGATTGTGGACCACGCGCGCGGCGCTAATACACCACAGCGGCGGCATCCCGCCTTTGGTTTTACACGGTGTGAAGCGGCCGTTTATGAACTCAGTAACGTTGCCTTCGCGGCGTATTGCGCGCTCGGCGGCAATGCGCGAGTCATCCTTGGCGACGATGCTCAACGACTGGACAAATCCGTCCCGGAAGTCGTCAGTCAGCGTGTAGCGGTCGGCACGCAGGATGTTTCCGTTGGGCTCCTTGAGCATGACGTTGCCGATTGCGGTGAGCGTGCCCGCCGACTGATTATAAATAACTTCATCGGAGGTCAGGATGTAGTCGTTGTAGTAGATCTCAACGTTGCCACGCGCGACGACACTGTCACCGCCGGTGTCGTAGATGAGCTCGTCGGCCTGTAGATAGAGCGGCTGCGAACGATCAATCTCAAGCTGAGGGGCGATGTCGGTATCGCCGAACGAGCTGTCGGAGGGCGTCTTCGGTATGACGATGCTGGGATCCTGAGCTAACGCTTCTGCGCCGCCAAAAGCGAACATAGCAACAAGTGCTGCGAGCATGACCAAGCGCTCCCGGCCAGCAACCTTCCGGCGCCGACAAGGAACGCGTGACCATCCGCAGCCCTCGTGCGGTGTCCGCGTACCACGCATCACTCAGCCATCCTCCTGGTGCAACAGCACTGACGCCGAGACAACGATAAGCAAAACAACAGGCAACCAGATCGCCGCCCAAGCGGGCACCAATCCAGCCACTCCGATTTGCCGGGAGACCTCTGCAAGTAGAAAAAAGCCTAAACCCCCCGCCAAACCTGCAATAACCATAGTCTGGATGCCCCCAGAGCGGAATGACCGCAACGACACAGTGGCGGCCAAAAGGACCATCGCGGCGCACAGAAATGGACGGGACAGAAGGGACTCGTATTGGATGCGCAGTCTTTCGGCAGAAAGCTTAGCTTTTTCAGCAACTTCTATAAGGCCGGGCAACTCCCAAAATGACATCGAGGAGAGGGAGCCCAAAGCGTCTGTCACACGTTCCGGTGTCAGGTACGTGGACAGAAGATATTTTTCGAACTTTTCCGGTTCCTGGCCGATTCTGGCGACCCAGGCATCCTTGATCTCCCAGAAGCCAATCCGCAGGTCTGCGCGCGCGCCATCGATGCGTTCCACAAAGTGACCGCCGTCATCGAAAACAAACACTGTTACACCGGTTAGCGTCAGGCCTCGATTGGAGGCGAGGGCTGCACCGATTACCGACTGACCATCGGCCCCGTCCTGGCGCAGCCATGAGCCGCCCGAGTGCGAATGTAACAAATTGGTTTCCTTGCCAAAAGTCTCTGCATAGATGGCCTCAGCCTTACTCCGCGCGGCGGCTGCGATGGGATTGAAAATAGCCACGCCGAGCACCCCCAGAACGACCGCGACAAGCACGCCGGGCTGTAGAAACTGCCACACTGACATACCGCCAGCCCGCATCACCGTCAGCTCGCTCTTGCGGCTAAGCACCAGGAGGGCCCCGATGCTGCCGACGAGCACGGCGAAGGCGACGAGATACTCGGCGTAGGCCGGCAATCTCAGCAGCGCGATGAAGGCCAAAGCCCAAATAGAGGCGCCGCCGTACTTGCCCGACAGGCGAAGCAGCTCCACCAAATCGATCATTAAGATCAGAAGAGAACAAAGAAAGAATATCAGCAGAATCGCTAAAAGAAACCGCCTCGCAATGTAGCGGGGTAGGATGCTGGCTCGGATCATGGCGAATTGGTTCCGCTATTGGGAGCTCGGAGTCGGCGCAGCGGTGTCTGGTCTCTTTTCCCCCAAGAAAGCGTAGTCGGAAGCAAACGCCACAGCCTTGCGATCGTCTCGAACAGATTTCCAATGAAGGCGGGGGCGGCCGGCTCGCGAATGGGATGGCTCATGAGCCACAACGCACCACCCGCCGCCAGGAGTGGAAGCAGGTAGAGCAGCGGGGCCAGGATGGTTTGCAGCGAGACGATGCTATTGAGGGCAAGGCCTCCCACGCGAACGCTCGCCGCCATGACAAACGCCACCGCGACGTAGTGCATCCGGTTCTGACGCGTACTCTGCGCTTGGCCAACCCAGGCCAGCGCAATCAAAGCGAATGCGATCGGGTAGAGAGGATTGGAAAAGCGTTCGTGCACTTCGGCCCAAAATCGTCCTGGCGTACTGCGGAATTTTTTGCTCGTCGGCTCGGGGTTCAGCAGCTCTCCCAAGTAGCGCTCACGCGGTTTGAAGTCATTTTTGTTGCCGGCCAACTTGCGTTCGAACTGCGCTAGATCCACGGCGTACTTATCGAAGGCGATCACCTGAGAGGGCTCGTCTCCGGCTTTGCGACGCAGAATGTGCCCATCGCTCATAACGAGGTAGTTAGAGGGGGCTTGTTTTACGATCGTGCCCCGCTCCGCCAGGTAGGACTGGCTCGTCGCCTTATCCCGCGTGTCGTGCATGATGAGGCCCAAAAGCTCACCGTTGAGGGTACGCTCACGAATGTGAAAGGTCAGATTGCGCTCGGGACTGGTGAAGCGGCCGGGTTGAATGACCTGGGTCAACAGGTCGGTGCGCACTTGGACGATGTATTCGCGTAAGAGCTTGAAGCTCCAAGGCATGGCGGCGTGGTTAACGAAGGCCACGCCCATGGCGACAAGCGCGGCGAGCAGGAGGAGCGGTTTGGCCGGGGTCCAGATGGTTGCTCCCGATGCGGTCAGCACGATCAGCTCGCTGTCGCCGTTAAGACGGTTGAGCGTGTGGATGGTCGCAATGAGCAACGCGAATGGTGCGATTATCGCGATCAGACCGGGCAGGGCCAGCGTGGTCATTTTGAACAGCATCCACACGTCTTGACCTTGCGAGGTCACGACATTGAGTTGCCGTAGTGCAAGCGCAACCCAAATGATCCCCGACAGCGATAAGAGGATAATCAGCAGTGCCCCGCCGGCCTGCCGAAAGACATACCTTTCGAAGATCGTCATCGCATCCGAGGAGGTAAAATCGGGCTCTCCCTCTTTTGTGAGCCCTGGCCCAGTCCCAAATCGCAGAAATCCCATAGCAGCGTGGCAAAAGTTCGGCCCGGCGCAGGGCCCTTGGCCGTCAAGCCACAGGTTGATGCCGGAAAGCTACGATCGCGAACACAGCCAGAACATTTTCAGCTCCAAGAAGGAAGAAGGCCGAAAATTAGGGGTTGGGGCGCTGGGCGCGGTTGCAACTGCGCTGCGACTGTCCTAGCTCGGCATGCGACGCACGCCGTCATACTTTCCCTGCCTGTATGCAAGGTTCGGGGTCTTCCGCAATTTTTGCAGCGGAAGTTGTATCGCGGATAAGCCATCCGCGATCTCTGTGCACGCCGCTGTCGATAGACGTCGCTCGGCGTCGAGAAAATCCTTTGGATAAAGGGGCTTACGCCCTAGCTGTGTCTGCTTTTGTCTGTCATTATCTGCCCACAGCGAGAGTCGATTGATGGGACGATTGATGGGACAGAACTGATACTTTGTATCAAATTGGGGGCTCATGTCGCTAGCCATTCACCGGCTGAACGCCATCACGGTCAACGCGCTCAAAAGGCCGGGCTACCACCCCGATGGGGGCGGGCTTTATCTGGCCATCAAACCGGGCGGCTCGAAGAGCTGGGTGTTCAGGTACATGATGGCTGGCCGTCGGCGCGATTGCGGGCTTGGCCGTCATCCGGCCATCACCCTCGCCAAAGCGCGCGAATTAGCGGAAGGCTGTCGCCGTTTGGCCGCCGCTGGTGTAGACCCGATTGAGCACCGTAATGCGGAGCGCAAAGCTGAGCGGGCCGCAGCGGCCAAGGCCATCACCTTCGAGGAATGCGCCA
>JAUVPN010000158.1 GCA_030598645.1 Hyphomicrobium sp.
CCCGGCACTGCAGCCACGCGAGGGTGGCCGGCCGCGCGAGATTGATATCCCTACCACCTCGCCTGCAATCCCGGAGCCAGAAGCGCCGAAGCGCGCAGCGCGCGCTGCCGTTACCAATACGCGTGAGGACGAAGAGGGCCGTGGAAGCCCGAGAGGCCGCAAGGCTGGACCTCGTACGCCGCCGGTGAAGACTGTCAAGACGGACGAGCGGCGTGAGCGTGTCAAGCTGACGATCAATAATGCATTTGATGAGAAACAGCGCCAACGCTCTTTGGCCTCGCTAAAGCGCAAGCGTGAGCGCGAAAAGCTAAAGGCAATGGGAATTCCGCAGACACGCGAGAAAATTGCGCGTGAGGTGGTTATTCCCGAAGTTATCACCATCCAAGAGCTTGCCAACCGTATGACCGAGCGTTCCGTCGACCTAATCAAGTTTTTGATGAAGGAAGGCGAGATGCACAAGATCAACGATGTGGTTGATGTGGATACCGCTGAACTGATCGTTCAGGAGTTCGGCCACACTGCAAAGCGCGTTTCCGAGTCTGACGTCGAGACGGGTTTCATCGGTGAGTTGGACGATGAGGGTACGCTGGAAGCCCGCGCTCCCGTCGTTACAATCATGGGGCACGTTGACCATGGAAAGACATCGCTGCTGGATTCCATTCGGCAGACGAATGTCGTATCTGGTGAGGCCGGCGGCATCACCCAACACATCGGTGCGTATCAGGTGACCACACCTAAGGGTGACAGAGTTACATTCATTGATACGCCAGGCCACGAAGCTTTTACAGCTATGCGAGCGCGCGGCGCCAAAGTAACCGACATAGTCGTTCTTGTTGTTGCCGCCGACGATGGAGTGATGCCGCAAACAATCGAAGCCATTAATCACGCTAAAGCGGCAGAGGTTCCGCTTATCGTGGCGATCAACAAGATCGATAAACCTCAGGCTGACCCTGATCGTGTGCGTAACGAGCTTTTACAGCACGAGGTCATCGTCGAGAGCATGTCGGGCGAAACACTTGAGGTGCCAGTCTCGGCGTTAAAGCGCACAAATTTAGAAAAGCTCTTGGAAGCCATTAATCTGCAGTCTGAGCTTCTCGACCTCAAAGCGAACCGGAATCGTTCGGCGGAAGGTATTGTGGTCGAGGCGAAGTTAGAGCGCGGCCGCGGTCCGGTTGGCACCGTACTGGTGCAGCGCGGCACGCTTCGCGTTGGCGATCTCGTCGTTGCCGGAGCGGCATGGGGGCGCGTGCGCGCCCTCATCGACGACCATGGTCGCAACACGGGGGAAGCCGGTCCATCGGTTCCGGTCGAGATTTTGGGCTTCGACTCGGCCCCCGAGGCCGGCGATCAATTTGCCGTTGTCGAAAGTGAGGCACGTGCCCGCGAAATCACCGATTATCGGGTCCGCAAGCGGCGCGAGGCTCTGGGCTCAGCCGGCTCGGCGCGCACCCTCGAGCAAATGATGCAGCAGCTTAAGGAGGCTGACCGCAAGGAGTTCGACCTTGTCGTAAAGGGCGACGTGCAAGGATCCGTTGAAGCGATAGCTGGTGCGCTACGCAAGCTTGGTACCGATGAGGTGGAAGCCCGCATTGTTCATTCTGGGGTTGGCGGAATCACAGAGTCCGATGTGGCACTTGCCAATGCGTCGAAGGCCGTGGTCCTAGGTTTTAACGTGCGTGCAAATGTTCAAGCTAAGGCAGCCGCTGATCGCGATGGTGTCGAGGTTCGCTACTATAACATTATTTACGATCTGGTCGACGACGTGAAAGCAGCAATGTCGGGGCTGTTGGCGCCGACGATCCGCGAGATTTTCCTCGGCAATGCTGAGATTCTGGAAGTGTTTAATATCTCCAAGGTCGGTAAAGTCGCGGGCTGCCGCGTGACCGAGGGTAAGGTAGAGCGTGGGGCGAAGGTGCGCCTTATCCGTGATGACGTGGTAATCCACGAGGGAACGCTTTCCACCTTGAAGCGCTTCAAGGACGAGGTGCGCGAAGTGCCGGCAGGTCAAGAATGCGGCATGGCCTTTGCCAACTACCATGACATCCGCGCTGGTGATGTGATCGAGTGCTTCAACGTTGAGACGGTTACGCGGACGCTGTAGTCGTTTTTCATGTGCTTCGATATTGGGTCGAAGGCTTCCTATTGAAGAGACCGTGTGCGGTTCGATCCCGCGCCGGACCGCTGATGGTAAAACAATCTAACAAGACGGTACCTTATGCTGCGCCTTCGCAACGTCAATTGCGCGTGGGCGAGCTCATTCGGCATAAGCTAGCGGAGATGCTGTCGCGCGGTGACATCCACGACGATATATTGGCATCGCACGTGATTACGGTTCCTGAAGTGCGTCTATCTCCTGACCTAAAGCTCGCAACTGTTTATATCATTCCGCTCGGCGGCGGCGATGTCGAACAAGTGCTCGAAGCGTTGAACCGGCGCAAGAAGTACATCCGCGGGGAGATCGCGCACGCGGTGAATTTAAAGTTTGCCCCGGAACTACGCTTCCGTGGCGATGAGACCTTTGACGAGGCGAGCCGTATCGACAAGTTGCTATCAAACCCCACAGTCCGACAGGACGTGGAAAAGGATTGAGGGCCAGCGTCGCTTTCCCATGACACGTCGCAACAAATTTAAGCCTGTTCACGGCTGGCTGGTGCTCGACAAGCAATTAGGTATGACGTCGACGTATGCAGTTGGCGCCATAAAGCGGCTGTTCGAGGCGCAAAAGGCAGGTCATGCAGGAACGCTCGACCCGCTCGCAACCGGCGTTTTGCCGATTGCGCTCGGCGAGGCGACCAAGACGGTGCCCTACGCCGTCGCCGGAGCAAAATCGTATCGCTTCACAGTTCGCTTCGGCGCTGAGACCGACACTGACGATGCCGAAGGCCGCGTGGTGAGCACCTGTGAAAAGATGCCCACGCCGCTGGCCATCAAAGCCATACTGCCTCGGTTCATCGGAGCGATAGAACAGGTGCCTCCTCGCTTCTCTGCGATCAAGGTCGATGGTGCGCGCGCCTACGATCTTGCTCGTGGCGGCGAGGAGGTGCAATTGCAGCCACGCGTGGTCATCGTCGACGATTTACGCCTCGTCGAAATGCCGGATGCGGCGACGGCGGTTTTCGTGGCTAACTGTGGAAAGGGGACATACGTGCGTGCGCTGGCGCGGGATATGGGGCGGGCATTGGGGTGCTTCAGCCATGTCATCGCACTAAGGCGCACGCGGGTTGAGCCGTTTGTGGAAGCAGACGCCGTGTCGCTCGATATACTCAAGTTTGCGGCTGAGGCCGGTGGAGAAGCATTGACTGCGCATCTTCAACCCGTTGAGGCAGCGCTCCACGACATCCCTGGTGTGGAGGTTAGTCGTTCCGATGCCGCGAGCCTTGCCAGTGGGCAGGCGGTCCTTATCCGCGGCCGCGATGCGCCTGTAATGGCGAATGTGGCATTTGCCCACTTCAAGGGGCGCGTTCTGGCGCTTGGCGAATTAAATAAGGGCAGCTTCCGCCCCACGCGGGTGTTTAACTTTGGGAAAGTGGCAAGCGGGTCGCAGCACAAAGTGGGAACATGAGATCGCGATCACAGTGGACGTTTGCAATCCAGAGACTTTCCGCTCGCAGGGAGGGGCAGCTCGTGTATAAGGACCTGCGTTACTCAAAGCTTGCGACCCGGCTGGACGACATCCCGGCTGTGGCCGCCTAGGCGAGGCCAAACGCCTCGCATCACTTCCAGCTAGAAAGGATACCCGATGTCGATTACTGCGGAGCGCAAGAGCGCGCTCATCAAGGAGAATGCGACGAAGGCCAACGACACCGGCTCTCCTGAAGTTCAGATCGCGATCCTAACCGAGCGGATCAACCATCTTACCGAGCACTTCAAGATACATAAGAAGGACAACCACTCCCGTCGCGGCCTGCTGAAAATGGTGAGCCAACGGCGTCAGCTGCTCGACTACGTTAAGCGCAAGAACGTGCAGCGTTATCAAGGCATCATCGAGAAGCTTGGTATTCGCCGCTGAGGGAGCATTTTGTCTCAGCAGCAGCACTTGCGACGAACCGTTGCGCCCTAGCTCAATTCTTCTAGATCAACATGCGCGACGGCAGCACCGGGAACGCCGGCGCCATTTGCGTTCATGCTAGTAACGCGCCGCTAGAAAACGAATGTAACCAGATTGAACGAAAGACCGAAAATGTTCGACATCCATCGCGTGGAAATTGAATGGGGTGGGCGCAAGCTTACGCTCGAGACCGGCCAGATGGCGCGCCAAGCTGACGCGGCTGTCTATGCGCAATATGGCGAGACGAGTGTGCTCGCAACCGTTGTTGCTGCCAAGAGCCCGAGGCCCGGCATCGACTTTTTCCCTTTGACCGTAAATTATCAAGAAAAGACCTATGCCGCGGGTAAGATCCCGGGTGGCTTTTTCAAACGTGAAGGGCGCCCGGCGGAGAAAGAAACGCTCACCTCGCGCTTGATCGACCGGCCTATACGTCCGCTGTTCGTGGAGGGCTTCAAAAACGAGACACAAGTTGTCATTACCGTGCTCTCCCACGACATGGAGAATGACCCCGATGTCCTTGGCATGGTTGCTGCCTCTGCAGCGCTAACGCTCTCCGGCGTTCCTTTCCTAGGACCCATTGGCGCGGCGCGCGTTGGGCTTATCGGTGGTGAACTCGTACTCAATCCGATGATCGACGAGATGCAGGAAAGCTCGCTCGACCGTATTATCGCTGGCACTGAAGACGCGGTAATGATGGTCGAGTCGGAGGCCAAAGAGCTGCCAGAGACGCAGATGCTCGAGGGAGTAATGTTTGGCCATAGGCACTTTCAGCCGGTGATCCAGGCCATAATCAAGCTCGCCGAGACCGCTGCAAAGGAGCCGTGGGACATCCAGCTGCCGGACGTCGGAAAATATTCCGCCAAGGTACGAGAGATCGCCGAGGCCGATCTCAAGGCGGCATTTTCCACTAAGGAAAAGCAGAAGCGCAATGAACTTGTCGATGCGGCCAAGGAAAAGGTTTTTTCTGAGATTTCGATTCCCGAAGACCCAAGTGAGCAGGTCCTGCTCACCGGCACGTTCAAGGACCTGAAGAGCGATATCGTGCGCGGCGATATCGTTAAGACGGGGCAGCGCATCGACGGGCGCGATCTAAAGACGGTGCGCCCCATCCTCTCGCAGGTACATGTTTTGCCACGAACGCATGGCTCAGCACTGTTTACTCGAGGCGAAACGCAGGCGCTTGTCGTGGCCACTCTGGGCACAGGGGATGACGAACAGTTCGTTGATGCGCTGGAAGGCACTCGCAAAGAGCGCTTTATGCTGCATTACAATTTCCCGCCCTACTCCGTCGGCGAGACGGGGCGCATGGGCACGCCCGGGCGGCGCGAAATTGGCCATGGTAAGTTAGCCTGGCGCGCTCTGCACCCGATCATGCCGGGCCCGGAGGAGTTCCCATACACCATCCGCGTCGTCTCAGAGATCACCGAGAGCAATGGCTCATCCTCTATGGCGACGGTGTGCGGCACATCGCTGGCTCTTATGGACGCCGGCGTTCCGCTCAAAGCCCCAGTGGCTGGTATCGCGATGGGCCTGATCAAGGAGGGCAACGATTTCGCCGTGCTGTCCGACATCCTCGGCGACGAGGATCATCTGGGCGACATGGACTTCAAGGTCGCGGGCACCGAGCAGGGCGTCACCTCCTTGCAGATGGACATTAAGATCACTGGCATTACCGAGGAGATTATGCGTATCGCGCTAGACCAAGCGCGCGAGGGGCGCATGCATATTCTCGGTGAGATGGGCAAGGCGTTGGGTAGCGCGCGTGCGGAACTTGGAGATTACGCCCCGCGCATCGAGACCATAAAAATCCCCACCGACAAAATCCGCGAGGTGATAGGCTCAGGCGGCTCGGTGATCCGATCGATTGTGGAGGAAAGCGGCGCCAAGGTCGACATTGACGATGACGGTACTGTGAAGGTCGCGGCGGCCAAGCGCGAGTCGATCGAGGCGGCGCTAGATCGCATCAAAGCCATCACGTCGGAGCCGGAGGTTGGCACCATCTACAAGGGCAAGGTCGTCAAGATCATGGATTTCGGGGCGTTTGTGAACTTCTTTGGTGCCAAAGACGGGCTGGTACACATTTCACAGCTTGCGCCGGGTCGGCCGGCGACGGTTGGTGAAGTTGTGAAAGAAGGACAAGAGGTTTACGTCAAGCTCCTTGGCTTCGATGATCGCGGCAAGACGCGGCTCTCTATGAAAATCATCGACCAAGAGACGGGCAAAGAGATCCCGCGCGAGGAGGGCCAGCCGGACCCAGAAGCTGAGTTTCGTTCCGAGCGCCCGCCACGCCGTGACCGCGCCGGCGGTGACCGCCGGCCGCGCAGGGATCGTGAGGCTGGCTAGCGCTTTACACAAGTTCGATGAGGATAAAACCGCCGGAACGCTTCGGCGGTCTTATTCTGCTTGCGCAAGGCTAGCCGACGCGACCCTGACACTGCATTCCGACCTATTTCAAAAAGCCCAGCCC
>JAUVPN010000013.1 GCA_030598645.1 Hyphomicrobium sp.
CCCGCCTGCGGGCAAACGGGATGTGTAACGTTATCTGCCGACGCTCAGTCGGCCCTGGAGCCGCGCGCCGAACCCGTGTGGATAGCAGCAGCGTTCCTGACATTCGACTGAGAGGAGCGTTCGCGCCTGATGCTAGGATGCTAGCGGCCTGACAAGCTGCGTAGGCATCCTACTGACCATTTACTTGCACCTTCACCAGTGCGTCGATGGCCATCAATTCTTTCAGCATGGGCACGAAGTTTTTCAACGGCACCATATTAGGGCCGTCTGATGGAGCACGATCGGGATCCTCGTGCGTTTCAATGAATAGCCCCGCCACGCCAACAGCCACAGCCGCACGCGCAAGTACCGGTACAAACCGCCGATCACCACCGGAGCTCGTCCCTTGTCCGCCGGGCTGCTGCACGGAATGCGTAGCATCAAAGATCACCGGACAGCCGATCTCAGACATGATTGGCAGTCCTCGCATGTCGGTGACGAGCGTGTTGTAGCCAAACGATGTGCCACGCTCGGTTAAAAGCACATTCGGATTTCCAGACGCGACGATTTTTGCAACAACATTCTTCATGTCCCACGGCGCGAGGAACTGTCCCTTTTTGACCTTTACGACCCGTCCCGTCTTGGCGGCGGCGACTAGAAGGTCCGTCTGTCGGCAAAGAAAAGCAGGGATCTGCAAAACGTCGATTACGGGCGCAAGCAACGCGCACTGAGTGCTCTCGTGCACGTCGGTAACGACAGGCAAATCCAGCGTCTCACGGATTTCGGCAAAGACCGCCAGAGCGCAATCAAGGCCAATTCCCCGTTTGCCCGATAGGGATGTGCGGTTGGCCTTATCAAAGGATGCCTTGAATACTAGCCCGAACCCAACTTCCTCGGAAAACTCCTTCAGCGCAGCAGCTATCTCCAGTGCATGTGCGCGGCTTTCCATCTGGCACGGTCCGGCGAACACGGTAATAGGCGCGTCATTCGCCACCGCAATGTTGCCGATCGAAATGCGCGCGTTGGGTTTCAAGGATTCATGTTTTGTCATAACGGCCTTATAGCACGAGGACAGGTTAAGCGCGGCGAAGATGCGGCCACACAACGCAAATGACCGCGCCTTTAAGGGCGCGGTCATTCGTCATTCTAGGCCCTACTGGGCGCTAAGCCACGCGTCTTATAAGGCCGATGACAACAAGCAGTATGATGGCACCGAGTACGGCTGAGATGATCATGCCGACCATATCGGCACCCCATAACCCCAATTGGGGAAAGAGCCAGTTACCGATGAAAGCGCCGACAACACCAACGACGATATTGCCGATCAAGCCAAACCCGTACCCCTTGACGACCTGCCCGGCGGCCCAGCCGGCGATCGCACCTACTATCAGCAAAATGATGAGTGACTGAAGATCCATAGGCATGTTTGTGGCTCCCCTGAGCGCGAATGATATTGTGGACCGGCGAAAGCTGGACCACTGTCTTGTTCAGGAGGACACGACTGCAACAGTCCTGATTGACAAGGTCCTCCGCGACCAATTATCGCTCGATTCGGTGACAAACGACTGATTCGAGTTTGGATCAGATGCGTGTCGGCAGCGTCTTCGCCCAATGACGGCATACCTAGTGACTGAAGCGCAACAGTCTCACGCCTCTTCGCGTTTCAATGACGTGATCACGACTGCCGCGCGTTTCAGCGCATCTCTCCTTTCCAGGCCACGTATTGTGGAAGCCGCAATGGCACTCGGGAGGCACTATAGGATCTGCAGTATACGTACGAGCTCATGAGGCCCGCGCAAAAATGCAATTTCGTCGGATTGTCTGCGTCGCCGTCGCATCAAGCGAAGCGTGGATTTTGCGCATCTTTCGAGCAAGCGAAGCCGAAGAAATTAATGTCGTCTGCGCGGCAGCGACGCAAGACTTAAACCAACCGACTCTGCTCGACGGCCGCTGCGATAAAAGATCTGAATAACGGGTGGGGATCGAAAGGTCGGCTCTTGAGCTCCGGGTGATATTGAACGCCGATAAACCAAGGGTGGTCTGGGTATTCGACAGTCTCTGGCAACAGGCCATCAGGCGAAAGGCCTGAAAATTTCAGACCTGCCGCTTCTAATCGTTCAAGGTACTTCGTATTTACCTCATAACGATGGCGATGCCGCTCGAAGACCTGGGTCGCTCCGTAGATTTCAGCTATCCTACTTCCGGCAACAAGCACTGCCGGATAGGCCCCAAGCCGCATGGTTCCGCCTAGATCGCCTCCTTGGCGGCGCTGCTCTAGATCGTTTCCTCGCATCCACTCCGTCATCAAGCCAATAACCGGCTCTGATGAATGCCCAAACTCAGTAGAGCTGGCCTCTGCTATACCGGCTAGGTCGCGCGCAGCTTCAATGCAGGCCATCTGCATGCCAAAACAGATGCCGAAATACGGCACTTGGCGCTCGCGTGCAAATTTGGCAGCGAGAATTTTGCCTTCCGAGCCGCGCTCACCAAAACCGCCGGGGACCAGGATTCCGTTAAGACCTTCTAAATATGGGGCAGGGTCTTCGCGCTCAAAGATCTCACTTTCAATCCACTCAAGCTTGACCTTGACGCGGTTGGCAATGCCGCCGTGAACCAAGGCCTCCATCAATGACTTGTAGGCGTCTTTGAGCCCTGTGTATTTTCCGACAATGGCTATCGTCACCTCACCTTCAGGCATGGCGATACCGCCCGCGATGGTCTCCCATCGCGACAACTCGGGCTTGGGAGCATTTGCGACACCAAACGCCTGCAAAACCTGCTCATCGAGGCCTTCACGGTGATAGGAGAGCGGAACTTCGTAGATAGAAGCCACATCGAGGGCCTGGATAACCGCGTCCTCCCGTACGTTGCAGAACAGAGCTATTTTGCGGCGCTCGCCTTGGGGGATCTCGCGATCCGACCGGCACAAAAGAATATTGGGCTGGATGCCGATCGAGCGCAGCTCTTTGACCGAATGCTGCGTCGGCTTGGTTTTAATTTCGCCAGCTGAAGGAATATAAGGCACCAGCGTCAAATGGATGAAAATGGAACTGCCCATGGGCAGCTCGTTACCGAGCTGGCGGATCGCCTCGAAAAAGGGCAATCCTTCAATGTCACCCACGGTGCCGCCAATTTCGACCAGTACAAAGTCAATCCCGTCGTTGCCGCTGGTGACGAACTGCTTGATGGCGTCCGTCACATGCGGGATTACCTGCACGGTGCCACCCAGGAATTCACCGCGCCTCTCCTTGGCGAGGATGTCTTGGTAGATGCGCCCTGTCGTGACATTATCCGACTTGCGCGCCGGCACGCCGGTGAAGCGTTCGTAGTGCCCCAAATCCAGATCTGTCTCCGCCCCATCGTCCGTGACAAACACCTCACCGTGCTGGTAGGGGCTCATCGTTCCGGGATCGACGTTGAGGTAGGGGTCAAGCTTTCGAAGCCTGACCGAGTACCCACGCGCTTGAAGGAGCGCGCCGAGGGCGGCTGAGGCAAGACCTTTGCCAAGGGAGGACACCACGCCGCCGGTTATGAAGATATACCGCTGCATGGGCTTTGACGCTTACACGAACCATCGTGCGATTCGAAGCGTCTTTATCGCCTCATCCCCGATGCTCGATGCATTGCCTTAGGTTGTTGATCCAACTGTGGCCAGCAGGCGCGGCCAAGACAGTCGAGAAGTCGCGCCGGTAGTCTGTGGAAATTCGCACGCTGGATTTAGCGTGACTGCGGCACTGCCGGTGCACCCCCTTGGCCTGACTGTAATTTGTCGAGAATACCCCCACGGCCGCTGTCGGCCGGCGCTTGCGCGGGCTGGCTGTCCGCCGATGCGGGCGCGCTGGTTGAAGCCGCACCACCAGCGTCGAGAAGCGATTTGTTAGGAACGGTTCTCTGCGCCACCAGGCTCAAGAGAATGCTGGTCGTGAAAAAAGCTAAGGCCAGAAGCGCCGTCGTCCTCGTCAAAAGGTTGGCCGTTCCACGACCAGTCAAAAGGCCGCCAGCACCACCGCCGCCGCCACCGCCACCAATGCCCAGCGCACCCCCTTCTGATCGCTGCAGCAGCACTACAGCCACAAGCGCGGTAGCAATCATGAGATGAAGAACAAGAAGTGCGGTGGCCATGGGGGTTCCGTTAGGCTCGAAATCGATAAGCTTGCTGCTTTTATACTAGATGGCAGGGGCCCGCTAGTGGCGGTTACTGAAGGTCTGATAGGGCCTCAGCGGAAGCTGGAATAAGGGTTTAAACTGTTAATTACCGCTTCACTCGGCGTGTAGGCGTTGGCCCTCGACCGTTTCCTTTTTTGGCGCGAACTCGCTCGTATACGGGGTGTCGGGGCGGCTACCTTCTTTGCGGCCGGCGCAGCAGCTGATTTTTTGCCAATTGGCGTTGTCTTACGCGTATTTGCCGTCGCCAGCGCTGGTTTTCTCATGGGCATGTCCGGAGGTGGAATGACCTTCGGCTTCTTTGCGACGAGCCTGCCGCGCAGGCTCCCGCACCTAAAGCGCAGCTGCTCCTCCACCTCGACGAGACGATGAACATTCTGCAATTCCTGGCGAGTGAGATTAATCTTCCCCCAACCTGGGCCGAGTTTCATGTCCTCCTCAGCACCAGCCGACCGCAAGCTGCCCAGCTCCACCCTAAGTTCATAGCAAGCGTCCTTACCCAGCCTGCCCGCGTGAGCAGGCAATGACGCCGCCACACTTAAAGCAGCGAGTAGCATAGCCACCGATGCACTTGTTCCGCCGCGCATTCGCTACCTTCCCCCACCAGCAAAGGTTTGCGCCCCCAAAGCGCTGAGACAGAACGCTAACATCATTTCAAGCCTTATTGGTACTGTGCCGGCCCATCAATTCGCATACGTTGCGATTATTGCGAGGAAATCGTTGCTTTTGAGACTCGCCCCCCCAACCAAAGCACCGTCGACATTGTCAACGGCACGAACCTCACCAGCATTATCCGGCTTAACCGATCCCCCGTAGAGAAGGCGCATCCTCGCTCCTTCCCCGCCAAAGCGCTCTATTAGCCCATTGCGCATCGCGGCGTGCACTTCTGCGATGTCGGCCGGTGTCGGCGTAAAGCCCGTCCCAATAGCCCAAATGGGCTCATACGCAACAATCGTATTGGTTGAATTGGACGCATCTGGAAGGGATCTCGAAAGCTGGCGATTTACAACTTCTAGTGTTAACCGGGCCCGCCGCTCGCCCCCCGTTTCGCCGACACACACGATCGCGGCGAGGCCGGCTCGGTGCGCGGCCTCCGCTTTGCGGCGCACGGTTTCATCCAAGTCGCCATGGGCTGCACGCCGTTCCGAATGTCCCACGATCGTCGCGACCGCACCTGCGTCGTGCAGCATTTCGGCGGAAAGGTCCCCCGTGTGAGCCCCCCCCGCGGCAAAGCCGCAATCTTGAGCCCCGACACGGAGCTTTGAACCCGACAAGGCTTCCGCCATAGCCATGAGGAGTGTGGCGGGCGGGCATATCAAAATATCTGCACCTAGGTTGGCGCCGGGCTCCGAGACCGCATCGCGAACCCTAAGGGCTTCGACCAAGTCAGCCTTGAACCCGTTCATTTTCCAGTTTCCTGCGACCAGGGGTCGAATGGGGAGGGCAGCCTTAGTCATTGTTGTTCCCTGCTTGTTAATTTTGAGGGCCTGCACTCGCGGGCGATCCGCAAGGTCATGCCAACCCTTGCAATAACGGTCGGGCTGCGCTTCATATCATGCCGACATCTTGCGTCACGTGCAGCAATTTCGCCCCTTTTTTGCGACGCACTCAATCGGCCCGCTAGCTCCGGGTCATGTGAGTGCCGCCCAAGCAACGGAATGAACCCTAAATGCTCGATGCCATACGACGCGGCTCTACCGGCTGGTTGGCCAAGATTCTGCTCGCCGTTCTAGTTTTCAGTTTCGCCATTTGGGGCGTTGCCGATGTATTTACCGGCTGGGGCCGTGGCTCCATAGCGAAGGTTGGAGAACGCGATATCCGGGTTGAGGACTTTCAACGTGCCTTCCAGAACGAGCTAAGAACTATCTCAGATCGCTCTGGCCGTCGCATTTCGGCCGAAGATGCGCGTGCTGCCGGGCTCGATAACCGCATTCTCTCGCAACTAATGGCAGGGGCAGCAGTTAGCGAGCACGCCGCCGAGCTCAATCTGGCTGTCTCTGACGCATTGCTACTAGACGCTTTGAAGAAGGACCCCGTCTTTGCAGGCCCCGACGGCAGCTTTTCACGCATAGGCTTCGAGGACGCGCTCTATCGCGCAGGCTTCACTGAAAAAGGCTATCTCGCGATACGCCGCAATGACGAGCTGCGCCAGCAGTTAACCGATGCGTTGACCAAGGCCGTCGTAACCCCGCAATCCCTGATCGACGTTGCAAACACCTGGCAAGGTGAAACGCGCGAAGTAGAGTACTTCACGATTGACGCCGATAAGGTGATTACGGTTCCCGAACCGGACGAAGCTCAGATCAAAGAGGCGTACGAAAAAAACAAAAGCAGGTTTATGGCGCCTGAATATCGCACGCTTTCCGTTCTCGTGCTTTCACCGGATGAGCTCAAGAAACAAATGGACGTTTCCGACGAGGAAATCGCCTCGAGCTACGCAGACACGAAGGATCGCTACGACGTGCCCGAACGACGACGCGTTCAGCAAATCCCGTTCAAGGACAAAACCGCAGCGGAGGCAGCCAAGAAGGCGATAGAAGAGGGAAAATCGTTTGGTACTGTTGCCCTCGATAGCGGTGCTAAGACGACAGATATCGACCTCGGCCTGGTGAAGAAAAATGATTTGATTGATCCGAAAATCGCAGAGGCGGCCTTTGCACTTGAAAAGGATTCCGTTTCCGACGTCGTAGAGGGCCGATTTGCCACGGTTCTGTTACGCGTTACCGACATTCAGCCTGCCGTCTTGCGCACGTTTGACGAGGTCAAGGATGACGTGCGCGACAACCTCGCGAAGTACAAGGCAGAGGGGAAAATGCAGGACTTGCATGATGAGATCGAGGACAATCGCGGAGCCGGCAAGACTCTCAAAGAAATTGCCGAAACTCTGAAGCTGAAATACTACGACGTGCCCGCAACCGACACCTTCAATAAGGACAAAGAGGATAAACAGGCGATCCCGCTGCAAGACGTAAACAATATCATGAAGACCGCCTTCGCTAGCCAAGTAGGTCTCGAAAACGAGGCGGTCGAGCTTGCTGACGGCAGTTATGCTTGGGTGGACGTCGTCGACATCACCGCAAAGAAACTAAGGCCCTTTGATGATGTGAAAGACGAGGCAAAGAAGCTCACTATTGACAATGAGCGCGCACTTAAGCTCAACGAGCTTGCGGCCAAACTCGTAGACAAAGCCAACAATGGCGAGACTCTCACCGCGCTGGCTAGCGAAGCTGGCGATCCAAAAATCGAGACTACTCCGCCCTTCAATCGCAAAACTGAACCGCAAGGCCTTACGAAAGCAGCGGTAAAGCAGGTCTTTGCGCTACCCCTCGGCAAAACCGGCTCAACCACGAGTGCACAAAATGACTCGCGCACCATTTTCAAGCTAACGAAAATCATTCCAGCAAAGCCTGCGACCGAAGAGCAACGTGAACAGATTAGCCAAGCAATAAAGAATGAAATTACCAACGACGTGCTAGGAGAGTACGTTGCCGCTCTGCAAACGCGTTTCGGTGCCACCATAAATCAGCAAGAATACAGGCGCGCAACCGGCGCCGATACCGAACAATAGATAGTCAAGCGGCAGTCCAAGCCGGGAGATGCCTTGAGCACGCTCGAGCGCAGAAAAGGGCCCAGACCTGGGCAGCTGGAGACGCAACCACCGCTTGCCGTGTTTGCCAAACAGTATAATGCCGGTCACCCTCAGGTCGTGTGGACACGTCTCGTCGCTGATCTGGAAACGCCCGTATCCGCCTATTTGAAGGTTGCCGCACGTCAACCCATGAGCTTCCTTTTGGAATCGGTAGAGGGGGGCGCCACACGTGGACGCTATTCGATCATTGGCTTGGAACCTGATCTTGTGTGGCGAGCAAACGGCAATGAGGCCGCGGTTAATCGTAATCCTATCAAGAAGCCAGATGCGTTCCGGCCAGAGCCGGAAGGCGCGCTCACGTCTTTGCGTAACCTGCTTGCGGAGTCAGAGGTAGCTCTTCCGCCCGAATTGCCGCCTATGTCAGCGGGAATTTTTGGTTATATGGGCTATGATACCGTGCGGCTGATCGAGACGCTGCCCAATACACCGCCGGACGCGCTGAATATTCCTGACAGCATGCTCATTCGGCCGACACTTATTTTGATCTTCGACGTCGTCAAGGACGAGATCACCGTCGTGACGCCGGTTCGGCCAGACGCCCAAAGCCGCGCGGACCAAACTTACAAGAAGGCCCGTAAGCGACTCAAAAGCGTTATCGCTGCGCTTGATGAGCCATTGCCGCATATGCCCCCTGTCTCGAGCCGAAAACTTGCCGAACCCGAGCCAACCTCCAACACCACGCCAGCCGAATACAAGGCCATGGTGCGGCGCGCGAAGGATTACATCGTTGCCGGCGACGTTTTCCAAGTTGTGCTTTCGCAACGCTTCTCCGCGCCCTTCAGGCTTCCATCCTTTGCCCTATATCGCGCGCTGCGACGCACCAACCCTTCGCCTTTCATGTTTCATCTCGATTTTGCTGACTTTGCACTTGTGGGCTCCAGCCCTGAAATTCTGGTGCGCGTACGCGACGACGAGGTAACAATTCGGCCAATTGCTGGAACCGCACCACGCGGCGCTACCGAAGCAGAGGACCAAGCGCTTGCCGCGGCTTTGCTCAAAGACCCCAAGGAGCGAGCCGAACACCTCATGTTACTGGACTTAGGCCGTAACGACATCGGTCGCGTGGCTAACATCGGAACAGTGGCGGTCACTAGCAGGTTCTTCATCGAGCGTTATAGCCACGTCATGCACATCGTCTCCAACGTGATTGGGCGCCTTAGTAAGAAATACGATGCGGTTGATGCGTTGATGGCTGGTTTTCCCGCTGGCACCGTCTCCGGTGCACCCAAAGTGCGGGCCATGCAGATCATCGACGAATTGGAGAAGTCAAAGCGCGGGCCTTATGCGGGCTGCGTTGGCTACTTCTCTGCGTCCGGACAGATGGATAGCTGCATCGTCCTGAGAACCGCGCTGGTCAAGGAAGACGTAATGTATGTCCAAGCGGGTGCCGGTCTGGTGCACGATTCAGTCCCAGCAAAGGAACAACAAGAGTGCATCAATAAGTCCGCTGCCCTCTTCCGTGCAGCGGAGGAAGCCGTACGCTTTGCGACGCGATCCAAGTAACGCGCCCGCCGAATCGCAAAGAAGTGCTTGCCATTTCGGAGGATTAGTTAGCTGTCACAATTGGCGACTATCCCTATGCCATCCCGTAAGAGAAGACCATTATCGATGCTAACTAAACTGCAACGCTCGCTAAGATCACTTGTGTTGTTTGCAGGCGCGTTTTGCGTAACGTCAGTTGGCGCGCTCGACGACCGGTACAAAGACACCAACGGAGACTTGGTTGCTGATGCTCCTCGCAATGCAAGTGAGCTGATCGATCCTCGCACGCTCATCTTTGCCTACACACCCGTGGAAGACCCGGCCGTATACGCCAAGGCATGGCAAGGGTTCCTCAAGCACCTTGAAAAAGAAACAGGCAGGCGTGTTTTGTTCTTCCCCGTACAGTCAAATGCTGCCCAGATCGAGGCCATGCGGGCCGGTCGACTTCACGTTGCTGCATTCAATACTGGTTCAAACCCTCTCGCAGTCAACTGCGCGGGGTTCGTGCCTTTCGCCATGATGGCCGATAAGAACGGCGCCTTCGGTTACGAGATGGAGATCATCACCTACCCCGGCTCTGGCGTGGAAAAGGTCGAGGACATCAAGGGAAACAAGATGGCCTTCACCTCGCAAACTTCGAACTCTGGATACAAGGCACCGTCAGCGATCCTTCGCGACGAGTTCAAATTGGAACCGATTAAGGACTATGAGCCTGTGTTCTCAGGCAAGCATGATAACTCCGTTCTTGGCGTCGCCAACAAAGACTATCCGGCAGCCGCAGTTGCCAACTCGGTCAAGCAGCGCATGATCTCTCGTGGTGTGGTCAAGCCCAATCAGCTCAAGGTTCTCTATAAATCGCAGACCTTTCCGACATCAGGCTACGGCACAGTTTATAATCTGAAACCTGAGCTTGCAGACAAAATTCGCAAGGCCTTCTTCTCATTTAATTGGGAGGGCTCCGAGCTCCTGAACGAATACTCGAAGACCCAGCCCCCACAAGAGTCATTCATCCCTATTACATACGACGAACATTGGGCGGTCGTACGTGACGTCGACACGGCGATGGGCGTCAGCTACGAGTGCAAGTAACGCAAGTGGGAAACTGGCATGTTGCGCATCGAGCAGTTGCACAAGCGCTACAAAACGGGAGATGCTGCCTTGCGCGGTGTGTCGCTCACTGTTGCGCCAGGCGAGATCATCGGCCTCATTGGACCCTCGGGTGCAGGAAAATCCACTCTTATTCGCTGCGTCAACCGCCTCGTTGAGCCAACATCGGGACGCATCTTTTTAGGCGATACCGAGATAACGCGCCTCACAAGCAGTTCATTGCGGCACGCGCGGCGGCGCATCGGCATGATCTTCCAAGAATACTCGCTGGTCGAGCGTTTGACTGTGATGGAGAACGTTCTGTCCGGCCGACTTGGCTACACTGGATTTTGGGCCAGCTGGTTTCGCCGCTTTTCCCAGACCGACATTAAGCTAGCATTTGCGCTGCTCGAACGGGTCGGCCTCATCGAACAGGTCGACAGGCGCGCCGATGCTCTGTCCGGCGGACAACGCCAACGGGTCGGCATTGCGCGCGCGCTGGCCCAAGAACCCGAATTTCTGCTGATCGACGAGCCGACGGCCAGTCTTGACCCAAAGACGTCGCGCCAGGTGATGCGGTTGTTGACCGAGCTGTGCAGCGAGCGGCGCCTTGCGGCAATTGTAAACATTCACGACGTGGCACTGGCACAAATGTTCCTGCGCCGCATCGTGGGCCTCAGGGCCGGTAAGATCGTCTATGATGGACCCTCTGAGAATCTCTCGCCCGAGGTTCTGACAACGATCTACGGCGACGAGGATTGGACACAAAGCGCAGCGCGAGATGACGATGTCGACGGTCACGGCACACACCGGCCGCCTAACCTCGAGCCTGCCGCGCAGCATCCATGACCACCGCAACGCAGAACATTTCTCCCACGCACGGCGTCGCGCGCCGCTGGACACCGCCGCGGCTAATCGAGACCAACTGGGTGCGGTGGGCCGCCGCTCTTGGCTTTGTCGGCTACCTCATCCTGGCCTTCACGTCGATCAATGTGAATTGGGCCCGCGTATTCGAAGGCATGGCGCGCGCCGGCCGGCTGTTTGAAGGTTTCCTGACGCCGAACTTCACCGCGCGCTGGAGCGACATCCAACAGGGCATGATCGAAAGCCTGACGATGACCGTCACAGCAACGGTGGCGGGTGTTGCGCTCGCCATTCCATTCGGCCTCGGCGCGGCCCGCAACCTTACCCCCTGGTGGCTTTATGGTATCTGCCGCGGCGTAATCGCCGTTTCCCGTGCTTTGCACGAACTTATCGTGGCGATATTCTTCGTTGTAATGTTCGGCTTTGGACCGTTCGCTGGGTTCCTAACACTTTGCATCTCCACAATCGGTTTTCTGTCCAAGCTGCTCGCTGACGATATCGAGGAGATTGATCCAGCCCAGGTTGACGCTATCCGCGCAACGGGCGCCGGATTTTGGCAGGTAATAGACTTTGCTGTTGCAAGCCAGGTGCTCCCACGCCTCGTTGGACTTACCACCTATAAGGTAGACATTAACTTCCGCGAGTCCTCCATTATCGGGATTGTTGGTGCAGGCGGCATCGGCGCCACCCTCAACACCGCGCTCAACCGTTATGAATTCGACACCGCCGCGGCCATCCTTCTCATCATCATCGTTATCGTCATGGCGTGCGAGTACACGTCCGGTGCGATCCGCAAAAGGTTCGCCTGACATGCCGATGATCTTGAGCCCAGGCGGGCGTCCCAAAGGCTGGCAACCCCGCACCAACAAGGAACGCATCTTACGTTGGCTGGGCTGGCTCGCCCTCATTGCGCTGACAGTGTTTTGCTGGCGCGTGATGACGGCGGGCACTATTTGGGCCTTTGTCAGAGATGCGCCGCGCCAGGCCGCCGATATTTTCGGGCGCATGCTGCCGCCGCGTTGGGACTACGCCGATAAGCTCTGGCTGCCGCTGTGGGACACCGTCAACATTGCGACGCTTGGCACACTTATCGCCATCTTGATCGCCGTTCCTCTCGCGTTCCTCGCCGCCCGAAATACGACACCAAGCATGCTGCTCGTGCGACCGGTTGCGCTTCTTATTATCGTAGCATCGCGCTCGATCAATGCCATCGTATGGGGGCTACTCATGGTGGCGGTGTTTGGCCCCGGCGTTTTTGCCGGCATTGTAGCGATTGCTCTGCGTTCGATCGGCTTCATCGGCAAGCTTCTATACGAAGCGATCGAAGAAATTGACGAGACGCAGACTGAAGCTGTCCGCGCGAGTGGAGCGACGCCAGCCCAGATCATGAGTTACGCGATCATACCCCAAATCCTGCCGGTGTTCGCGACCATCTCGGTTTTCCGGTGGGACATCAACATCCGCGAGTCGACGGTGTTGGGTCTCGTCGGCGCCGGGGGTCTTGGCTTGGCCCTTGAGGCTTCTCTCAATACGCTGGCCTGGCCGCAGGTCACTGTCATTCTGTTGATGATCCTTGGGACTGTCATCATTAGCGAGTGGATCACGGCACGCGTGCGCCGCGCAATCATCTGATCATCCCCCGCCGAACTGGTGCCATCCGCGCTGTTTCGGCGGGACGCTTGGCCTTGACTGGCACTGTCCAAGGCGCTCAACCATACTTAACAAGTTGTAATAACCGTAAAATTACCACCCACTAGACGCCTCAATTCCGATCAAATTTCTGGTAGACCTTGATATATTGTGGCCAAACTATTGTTTCTGAGCGCACCGTGAAAATATTACTGGGTAGTTCAGCGTTCGAACGCGAGAGTTTTTAGGATGACCGCGGTTACAAGACCCGCAGACTTTTTTTGGATCAAGAACGTCGCTAAGACCGTTGGCGTCCTTTTTGTAGCGTTTTCATGCGCCAGCACGGCCGGGCCTGTATTCGCGCAGAAGGCAACGCCGGTCACGGTCGAGGTCGTGCGCACGGAGGCGCTTGTCAATCGGCTTGAGCTCTCTGGCACTGTCACCTCGCCGCGCGTTTCGCAGATCTCCACTTCTGTTCCGGGCCTCATTGAGACTGTAAACTTTGACAGCGGCGCTAAGGTCCAAGTTGGCGACTTATTGCTTGAACTTGATGCCAAGCTGGAAGAGGAGGCGCTTAAACAAGCTGAAGCGGAAGTCAAGCAGGCCCAGGCTGAACTTGCCGATTCGAATCGGCGGTTTAAAATTGCAGAGGGTCTGGCCGCGCGAAAGTATGGTCCACAAAACACCGTCGATACTCTCAAGAACGAATTGCAGATCGACGCTGCAACAATTGATTTGCGCAAGGCGCAACAAGCCGCAGCGGCCGAACGCCTGGAACGCCATCTAGTCAAAGCGCCCTTTTCTGGTGTCATTTCGCAAAGGATGGCGGAGGTGGGCGAGTGGGTTGTGCCTGGCACCACAGTGTGTGAGCTGGTTGAGATGCAAGGCCTGCGCGTCGATGTCCCCGTACCTCAGCAGTACTATCCGCAGCTCCAGACGGGAGCGAAGATCACCTTACAGTTTGACGCCCTTCCCGACGCGGTTTTGCCCGCCAAGATACAAGCGCTTATTCCCGTCAGCGATCCAAAGGTTCGCACCTTCACGTTACGCGTTCTGCCGACCCGCGAAAACGTCGCCATCACACCGGGCATGTCGGCGCGCGTCTCCGTGCGGCTCGCCACTGGCCAGCGTGGTACCGTTATCAGCCGCGATGCGCTTGTGCGGTATCCTGATGGGCGCACCACGGTTTGGGTTTTGGAAAGCAACGGCGAGGCAAATCACGTCAATGAGCGCCGGGTTGAGATCGGCCTGTCGTTCGACGGTCTCGTGCAAATCCGCTCGGGCTTGAAGGCAGGCGAGCGCGTTGTCGTTCGTGGCAATGAGTCCTTGCGAGAAGGACAAGTAGTCCGACTGGCGAGTTGAATTTCATATGGATGAGAAAAGGCGGGGTTCGTGTTTGAGGCATTGATCAAGCGCGGCACCTTAACGACTGTAGCCGCTCTTATGGTTTGTGTGTTGGGGATTGTCGCGGCAACGCGCATCCCCGTACAAATGATCCCCGACCTGGAAGTGCGCACCATATCAGTTTCCACATACTGGTCCGGAGCAACGCCTCAAGATATCGAAAAAGAAATCATTATTGAGCAGGAAGAGTATCTGCGCTCTATTCCAAGTCTAAAACGCATTGTCTCGCGCGCTTCAAGTAACAGAGCGGAAATCGAACTTGAATTTCCGTATAACATCGATCTTAACGAGACACTCATCCGCATCAATAACGCGCTGAGCCAGGTCCCCTCGTACCCTGAGAACGTAAAGCAACCACGTATTTTTGCCAGCTCGTTTAGCGCCAACTCCTTCATGTACTTCCGCGTGTCTCCGCTAAGCGGTAACCCGCGCCAGCTCAACATGGACATGATGCGAGATTTTATCGATGATAATGTCCGTACACGCCTGGAAACCGTGAAGGATGTCTCCCGGGTCTGGGTTGGCGGCGGGGCTGAAAAGCAAATTCAGATCCTAATTAACGCGCCTGCGCTCGCCGAGCGCAGCCTTACGATACCGGACATTCGCCGTGCCCTTGCTAACCGCAACCGCGACACGTCAGGGGGTGAGATCGAAAGTGGGAAACGCCGCTATCTGTTGCGTACCATTGGACGTTTCGATGATATCGAAGCACTTGAAGACCTTATTGTTACGCGACGTGGCGATACCATCATAAAGCTGCGCGACGTCGCCAATGTCCGCCTCAATCATTTTGAAATCCGGCGCAACGCTTACGTCAACGGTAAACCCGTCATCTACCTAGGAATCAGGCGCGAAGCTGGCTCCAACGTCATCGAAATCAAGAAGGCCGTTCTCGCGGAGGTCGCAGAGATCAACCGCAATGTGCTGGAACCTGCGGGTATGGAGATGAAGCTCACCGCAGACGACGTGGTCTATGTCGAAGCCTCCATCAAGAATGTTTGGATCAATCTTGCCATCGGAGCAGTGCTGGCGACGTTCGTCATGTTTTTGTTCTTACGAACGTTCAGGGCGACGCTCGTGGGCGTTGTTGGCATCCCGATCTGCACCATTGCCGCCTTCATCGGCCTGTTTCTCATGGGTCGCACCATCAACGTTATTTCGCTGGCTGGCATTGCGTTTGCCATTGGCATGACACTCGATAACTCGATCGTTGTGCTGGAAAGCATCGATTTGGAGCGCCGGCGCGGGCTCGATCGCTTCCGTGCGGCCGTCGAAGGTGTTCGCAAGGTATGGCCGGCGGTCGTCGCCTCGACGCTGACGACGGTGTTTGTCTTTGTGCCCATCGTCTTCATTCAGGAGGAAGCGGGCCAGCTCTACTCAGATATTGCCATCGCCGTCTCGGCCTCCATTCTCGCGTCGATGGTCGTTGCGATCACGATCGTGCCCACTGCCTGCGCGCGCATTGACTTTCATGGCGGCAAGCTAGGAGCGAGGTTGCCGAACAAGGATGGCCGACTGGTTGTTGGTGCCGTGAAGTGGCTCCTGAGCAGTTCATTAAGATCGTTTGCCTGCATCCTTGCAGTTGCAGGCGCGAGCGCCGCCGTCATCGTCTACCTAACGCCGCCAGCCGAATATCTGCCAGAAGGTGAAGAGCCGAAGATGTTCGCCAGAATGAACGCGCCACCCGGCTACAACCTTACGACCATGCGCCAAATCGGCAAGGAGCTCCAAGACGAGCTCCTGCCCTTTGTGAATGACGATCCGGCGCGCTTCAAACGAGGTGAAACAGCTGTTCCGGCCCTCAAGTACTTGTTCTTGAGCGTCGATCCAAACGGCTTGCGCATCATTTCTGAAACCGCAGATCCAAATGACATCAATGCGCTTTTGGGCGTGATAACAGCCAAGTATCGCAAGTATCCAGGCATGCGGGCGTTTGCCACACGCGGGTCGATCATTACGAGCAATGACGCCGGCACCCGCAGCGTAAGTCTCGATATATCAGGCCCGCGGCTAGAGGACATCTACGCCGTTGCTGCCGCCGCCTACACACGCGCGAGCGACGTGTTCGACAATCCTCGCATTAAGCCCGAACCGCCCACTCTGACACTCTCACAGCCGCTGATTGAGATACGCCCCGACTGGGACCGCGCCGCTGAGCTTGGTATGACGGCTCAAGAACTCGGCTTTACTGTTGCAGCACTAACCGATGGCGCGTTTGCCGGCTACTTCTACCTCAACGATGAGAAGATTGATATTTTCTTCTACAACCGCGAAGGTTTCGGCACAGCACTCGACTCCGTTGGCCAGCTGCCCGTCTACACCCCGCAAGGCACGATGGTGCCGCTTTCAACGTTGGCCGAAGTTAAGGAAACTGTCGACGCAAGCACCATACGGCGCATCAATGCCAAGCGAACGGTCACCCTCAACATCATCCCACCGGCCGCGATTGCACTGGAGACCGGCGTTGAGATGGTACGCGAAAAGATCGTGGGCTACCTCAATGAAACCGGCCAGGTTCCCCAAGGCATCACCATGGGGATATCAGGCGCCAGTGACCAACTCGAGGCGACCCGCAACGCGCTCGCTGGAAACTACCTCGTAGCCGTTATTATTATTTATCTGTTACTCGTCGCCGTCTTTAGTCATTGGGGCTACCCGCTCCTCATCATGACGACGATCCCCCTTGGTGTGGCTAGCGGGCTCATTGGTCTGCATCTGCTGAATATCGGCGGCGAAGTGTTGCCAGCGTTCGGCTTCAAGTCGATCCATCAACCGTTTGATATGATCTCGATGCTGGGCTTTTTGATCCTGATGGGCACCGTGGTGAATAATCCCATCCTAATCGTCGATCGCGCGGTCTTCAACGTGCGCCGCATGGGTATGGGCGCGCACGCCGCCGTAACGGAAGCTGTCTCTGCTCGCTTGCGGCCAATCCTCATGTCCACTATCACGACGATCTGCGGGCTCGCCCCCCTCGTCTTCATTCCGGGCGCGGGTACAGAGCTTTATCGTGGCGTGGGCGCCATCGTGTTGTTTGGCATCCTAGGTTCTGCCATCGTCACGCTGACATTCCTGCCCGCCCTCACGTTTATGGTCTTGCGATTTGCGGGATACACAGCGACTCGCACGCCTAAGGCAGCCCTTCCTGCATAGTCGCTCCAAACGAGCTTGCTCCTAGAACGATATTTCGGAGCACTTTGGACTTGGTGCGGGTACCCGCATTGATCACGGCCTGTGCAGACAAGAAGGGGCTCGCCAAGCTTATAGCCATGGTCGATCCGGAATCGGCCTGCTTACGCTAAAGCCTTGACAGCCGCAGCTGAGGAGTCAACGTCAAGCGATGCTGACGCTCTCATTGCTACGCCATGCCAAATCGAGCTGGGAGCAGCCCAGCCTTGGTGACCACGAGCGCCCGCTCGCCAAACGCGGGCGGAAGGCGGCGCCAAAGGTCGGCGC
>JAUVPN010000147.1 GCA_030598645.1 Hyphomicrobium sp.
ACGAAATTCGGGGGATCAAGCCCATAATGAGTGGTCTTGTCGGTTGGCAGAAGGGTAACTCCAGCGAAGGCTTCGCTGTGAACCAGAACGGAACAGACGACGAGTACTACTATTGGAATGCAGGTCTAGAGCTGGTTGTCGACAAGCTCTCGCTCGATTTCCGCTACTGGGATTCCAATATAGGCGAAGATGCCGGCGGTCTATGTGTTGCGGCTAACCTGTGCGACGAGAAGTTCGTCTTCACCGTCAAGGTCGAGGTTCCTTAATCCGCTTCCTGAATTGCAAAGTATTCGGGGAAACAAATGTGATTTTTGGGAAAAGCCGGGGCAGCGCGCCCTGGCTTTCTTATTTGGTGGCTGGGCCGTTCCGGTGGGTCGATCCTGCCGTGCTTTGTGCTCTGAACTGACACGACCCTGTCATGCGCTTCGGCTATCGCT
The DNA here is from genome assembly GCA_030598645.1 of Hyphomicrobium sp. The sequence continues at coordinate 438 of JAUVPN010000147.1, forward strand.
ACGCTCGCTGAAAACAAGCATTGGCTGCCTTCTGAATCGCTTTCCTTCCGCAAGGTGGCAATGGGCGGCCAGCGCGCTGAGCACGTCGATCTTGCCCTCTTGAGACGCGCTCGGCGAGGCCGGAGGCCAGCTCTGCCGAGACCGACGGGCGCCCCCGCTACCGAAGGTGACGCAAGCTGGCCTCGATTGCCCTCAGCTTGCCCAGATATCTCCGCATTGCCGCCAGCCTTCCATGTGAGACCTCGCGCTGCGATCGAGGCGAGCGCCTTGATGCTTTTCCCCAGTTCTCCGCCGGCAACGCTTGCCGGCTTCTGCCAATCCGCACACAAAGGTGCGGAGATGACCCGGGGGCGACGCGCGTGATTCTCATAATTGCAGGCATGATAGCGCTGGCCATTGCGGTAGCCTTTTGGCTTGCCGCACAGGTCACGGCTGAGCGCGTTCAATTCGAGGTGACACCGGATCGCCCCTCCGCGTTTGGCTACTCGATGGCTTGGTTGGCCATTCGCAGCCGCGATACAGAAGCGGTTCTAGAGGCGCTTCGCGTCACCAAGCCGGAGCCGTGCAATTGGAACTCGGGCATCGGCACCGTTTACGACAAACAACTGGGCGAGTTGCACGTGTTTGTTTCGCCCCCGGTCGATAACTGGACGTTCGTTGTTGGTCTGCCGCTGCCCCACCCGGTAGGGCGCGGCTTCGTGGACAAGTGCACGCCGCTACTGGTTGAGCTAGGGGGGCAATTTCCAGAGGTACAGTACTTCTTCGCCTACCCGCTTATAGATTTCTTCGCGTGGGCACGCGTGCGTGACGGACGGCTCATCCGCGCGTTCGCCATTACCGATGAGGGCGTTGCGTGGAGCAAGGGGCGCACAACTAAAGAAGAGCGCGCCCTTGGCCTCAAGCTGTTCGAATTGCGCGGCGTCCTCGGGCGCAAGGGGGACGCTGGTGGCGAGATAATCTTGCACCCAACAGAAGATCACGTAATGCGTCTCGCGCAACGCTGGAGCCTTGATCCGACCACGCTTTCGACTCTGCCATCCCAGAAGTCAGCCGTCGGCTATATCGCAGAGGCCCCTTATGCATGGCGCACTGAGCGCCTGCGCAAGGTAGCGTAAGGGTGTGAACACTGAGTGCCGATATGCCTTCCACTGTGTGGGTTTGGGCGAAACAATTTACACCAGCACTAAAGCGCTGGAGTTACTGCTTAAGAAGCACCTCGAAACGCGGCATTCCGTTTCTGCACTCGTCGGTCAATGTGGCCCGATTGCTTTTGAGGCAATCGTAGATGCGGCCACCGCCTGCTGGCACCTTGGAGCAATATTGAAGGATATCGCTGCTGCAAACCTTGGCCATCGACTGCAGTTCCTTCATACGATTTCCTAAGTTGCCCGAGGCAAGATATGCGGTCAGTCGGCATCGTGGGGATACTTTGTCTTCAAACGCGATTAAGCATGCCACAAGGCGGTTGCCACCCGGCCGAATCTTAGAACAAAACGTCTTGAGCTCACCTGCGCAGTCAGCGGCAATGGCCCTCGATTGGGCATTTGCCGTTTCGGGCAGGTAGAGAGCCGATGCACACGCGGCGACGAAGACTAGATAAACAAGACCGTTGGTTCTCGAATTCATGCTGATGGCACCTCGCAAAATTATCAACCAAGCCGCTTACTGACACTACGAGCGGCGCGGTGCAAGCGGTATTGGGAGCGAGCGTCCCGCTATGGTTGTTTGCTAGGAAACTGCCATCACAAGTCGAAAGAAAATCTGGCCACAATGCTGACTTCGATGGGTGCATGATCTCGGCGCTGACATCAAGCCATGACATGGAAAAAGGCGATTTGGCGCACAAAGCTGCCTTCGGCGTATTGCGCACTGGTCTGATCAACGCGCTTCGACTGCTAGCGCGGTCGAATTGCTGACCGGGTCTGGACCAGACGGTCATTTCAAAAGCAGCTGCCTCGATTGGCTATCTAATTTCCAAATCAAGTAAGGGGTAAAGCGAATGCTCGGAAGGTTCAGTTCGGCCGTGATGATTGCCGTTGTTGCTTATGGCGGGGGTCTTTCAGCCGCCCAGGCAATGGATCCGATTCAAGATGCACTTGCTGGATGTTCGAAAGAGCTAAGCGAGTTCTGCAGTACGGTTACGCCAGGCAAAGGTAGATTAGTTGCCTGCATGAAAGCGCATGGCGACAAGCTCTCCGAGCAATGCGTTTCTTCGCTGAACCGCGCGGATTATCGTCTCACCAGCTCGGCTATGTCTTTGAGATACGTAGGTCTTCAATGCAAAGCGGATGCGTTGAAATACTGCCCGAATGTCAAAATCGGAGAGGGGCGCGTTCTCGACTGTTTGGCCGAGAATAAGTCAAAGATCGGCAAAGATTGCAGCATTGCGCTGACAGACGTTGGCCAGATCCAATGATCTTTATGGAGAGTAATGTGAATTCCAAGATGATCAGTCTATGTGCATGCATGACCGGTGTTGTCTTTGGAACGGTTGGCTCCAACGACGCGCAGGCAGCCTCTGCAAGGGTTTGCGACGCATATGCGCGCCAATATGCCAAGGAAGCGAGTCGTCAAGGACAGGTGATCGGGGGGGGTGTGATCGGTTCGCTGATTGGTCTCGGCATCGGTGCCGCCACCGGAGGGGCAGCTGCAGGCGCGGCTATAGGTGGCGGCGTAGGTATTATAGGTGGTGGAGCGTCGCGTCGACAAACCGCCGATAGAATGTACAGCGCTGCTTACCGCGACTGCATGGCAGGCAAGGTCAAATAAATCTGCGCTTGTCCAACGAAGGAGAGTCGGAATGACGTCCACCAAACGTATTTGCGTTGCTGCTTTTACAATTGCATTTTCGGTTTTCTCTATGACGGCTTGGGCACAAGACGATAATGAACGTACAGTCGAGCAATACGCTTGTAAGGAGATCATCCGCGAAGGAGGTTCCCAGCGTGATGCCGCTATTGCGTTCCTGCATGGATTTCTTCTTGGACAGTCTGGCAGCTCTAAATTCAATCTTGAAGAGCTAACGAAGCAAACAGATGCCTTCATAGACCGCTGCTTAGATAACCCCAATGAAGTAGCGATGGAGGTCATGGTGGAGGTTAAGAAGTAGTCAGCTGCTTGGGCGTCGAGGTGTTCAATCTAGAAGAGGGGCTTCACTATGTTTGGTTTGGCAACGCGCGCGCAATGCTTTCTGGGTATTCCAGCTTTCGTTTTTCTCGTGATTGCGTGCAGTCCACATGCCGGCGCCCAAGAGGTCGATGCTCCATTGAACCTCGAACTGCCTGCCAAGGGGATGTCCGGAGAATTAGGTGAATCAAATTCGGCTGATTTCGATACGCGTACGGTTGGCCGAAGAAAGCGCTGGCAACTGGACAGCGGTCATATTGATAGCGAGGCCGTGACGCCAAGACTGAGAGAGTCAGAAAGTGACACCAGCTATTCAGGCATTCGCCTCAGGCGTCCGCGAAAAAAGTGATCTTGATCGATTGAAGATCCCGGTATTGCGCTCTTAAGATCGATCTCTCTCCGTCCGAGATCTAATCCGGCCCGTATCATAGTGGATGGTCAATATGCACCGCAGGCAATTTCTCGCCGGCATTTTGGCAGGAGGAATGCTCACACCCCTAGCCAAGCACGTATATGGGCAAACGATACCCGCAATAAGAGCTTTGCGGCCGGGTGAATACATATGGCGGCCTGAACTTTCGCCCGAAGGACCCGTCGTGATCGTTGTCTCGCTTCCCGAGCAGCTCGCTCACGTCTATCGCAACGGTGTTGCTATTGGCGTCTCAAGTTGTTCAACCGGAAAATCAGGCAAACGTACGCCAACCGGCGTGTTTACGATACTGCAGAAACGCGAGCGACACTTCTCTAGCACCTACAACAATGCCCCGATGCCGAACATGCAACGGCTCACCTGGAAGGGTATTGCACTGCATGCTGGCGATTTGCCAGGATATCCTGCTTCGATGGGATGTATTCGTTTGCCGATGGAGTTTTCGCGGAATCTCTTTTCGGTAACGCATCTTGGTACGCCCGTCATAATCGCCGACCAAAAGACGACTCATAGCGCGCTAGTCAATCCGGGTCTGATCTTGCCCACGGAGAGCGCCGAAATTGCTCGGGCAGCAAAGGAAAAGGCTGACGGTAAAAAAGCCAGAACGGGCTGGGACGTCAAAGTGCAGAAAAACACCGTGTCGATTCTGGTGTCCGGAAAAGATCAAGCAGCATACGTCATGACGGACGGAGAAATAACTTACCAGACGCAAGTCATGATAAGTGACGCGGGCCGACCACTCGGTCACCACCTCTATAGCCTTCTTGGACCCCATCCGAAAGGGAACTCGTTCCAGTGGATGGCATTCGGGTTCGGCGGTCGCCCCGAAAAAAACATGACCGTTGACCGTTGGAATGACGAAGCGCTAGGCCGCATCAAAGTTCCCGACGTGGAAGGTGCTTCGAAGCTACTAACTTCCTTGCAACCAGGCACGACGATGCTGATCACAGATTTTTCTGCCGGTCCCGAGACGCGAACCGGACCCGATTTTACGATTATTGTTGAAGATGACAAACTGAAGGGGCAGGAGCGTGAGGGCTAGGAATTCAAAGCAAATATGGGATGCCCCATTTGGGAGACGCGGCTAATCTTTATGCGTGCGCCTAGCGCTCGTTCTACGGGTTGCCCTGAAACTCCATGACGCGCGGTTGAGGTGGATGCTTTTTGTTGTCGTTTGATTGTGCGTTGCCGCCTCCATCTTTCCGGCGTGTCGAACGCACTGGCGGCACACGTAAATTTTTGGCGCGGCAGAGGCGGCGCTGCGCTTCGTTTCGCCCGCACGCACGTGGAAGGCCAGCCTTGGAAAAACATATTCGCACGCCCTTGAGTTGCTTTGCGTGACGCGTGCACGTTACGGCGATCATGTTGGGTTTGAGCCACGGATTGAGCGCGATCAGCTCGCGTTTGAGCTGATAGGGCGAGACAAATTGGGCTTCGAAAGGATTCTGATAGCGCCTGGGAATCCTAATCGCTTTGAAGAGGCGGCGGGCGAGCCCGTAATACTCGGCGGGCCTCAGCCCCGAACATGTCCCATGCGTCCTATATTCGTGAATGACGAGACCGCGCCGGGGCATCACGTCGCGTACGCTGTCGATGACCACTTCTGGCACGAAGGGCCGCCGGCGAAGGCGGCAACGCTCTGGGTAGCCCTGGGCGTATTGCGGCCACAGGCCATGCAATAAGAAACCATAACGTTTGCCGTCGCGGCGCGTACACTGAGCATCATTTCGGCGACCGTGAGATGTGGTGCATTCCGTCGGACTCCATGACAGAACGAGCGTGTAATAATCGAATTCGCCTGCAACATGCTCTTGTGGCTTGGGATCAAAATATTCGCTCGGCCAGGGTGCACGCTGGGCCTGCGCCGCGATGCCCAAGACGAGCACTAGTACCGCGAGAAAACCTAGTGCAAAGCGTCGTGTGAGCATGGCCATCCCCAGCCCTATTTCGACCCGGTGCGCAAGACTTGCGCTAGTTGCTCCAAGATGCGCGCCCAGCTTCGTGCACCTTTCTTGAAGCTCTTCATATTGTACTTCTCATTGGGGCTGTGGATGCGATCATCCTCCAGTCCGAATCCGATAAGCAAGCTGTCCATGCCAAGTGCATCCCTAAAAGACGTGACGATAGGGATCGATGCGCCGCAGCCCATCATGATGGCGGGGCGCTCCCATTCTTGTTCGAGCCCAGCTGCGGCCGCGCACATGGGGGCAGTGGAGGTTTCAAAGGCCACGGCTGTGCTTCCTGCAAGGCCGCTGAAAGAAACGCGACAATCCTCCGGCAGCTGCGCGCGCACGAAGTCCTGGATATTAGCGAGGATCTTATCTGGATCTTGGCCGGCCACTAGCCGGCATGTCACCTTTGCTGAAGCTTGCGAGGGGATCACGGTCTTGGTGCCAGCGCCCTGGTAGCCGCCGGTCACACCATTGAACTCCAGCGTCGGCCGCGACCAAAGCTGCTCCAAAGCCGAGTAACCATCCTCGCCGGCGGGCGTGTGCAATCCGACCCCCTTAATGAATTCGCTCGCACGCGAGCCGAGCTCTTTCCACTGCTCAGTTTGCTCGGCAGATGGTCCTTCGATGCCATGGTAGAAGCCTGGAATGGTCACGCGGCCTTTTTCGTCATGCATTCGGCCCAATACGCGCACGAGCGCACGAATGGGGTTCATTGCTGGCCCGCCATAAAGTCCGGAGTGAAGATCTCGTGAGGGGCCCGTCACTTCTATTTCGATTGTCGCAAGCCCGCGCAGCATCGTTGTGACTGCGGGGGTGTCCTGATCCCACTGACCCGTATCACAGACAAGTACGAGGTCGGCGCGTAATTCCTCACCGTGCT
>JAUVPN010000053.1 GCA_030598645.1 Hyphomicrobium sp.
CAGCACGAAGCCTAGCTGCGCTTCCAATTCGTGGATCTGCATCGAGAGGGCGGGCTGGGTGACGGCACATGCTTCCGCGGCGCGGCCGAAGTGCTGTTCGCGCGCCAGCGCATCGAAATAACGCAACTGCTTTAAGGTCACATGCGGCATAAGGAACACTGATGCCAGAGCAAACAAATTACGATTAGTGCTTATCCGATTGAGTGTCTAGATTTGCGCGATAACGTTTTTTGGCAATCCCTATGCTCTCGATTCGCCAAACGGTCTGCCAATCACCGTATGGCGGGGCGGGAAACCGCTTCTACCCAGCTTTGGGTGCCTCGGGCGAGCGCCGAATCGTTCCGGGGCGCCCTCTTTTGCTTCCATGACCACAGCATGTACGCACGAAAGAGGCGCCAAGCGCATCACGCGCCCACGCCTCCAAGAACATTGGTGTTAAGCGCGTTACGCAGCCGCCGTTAGCGCTGCTGCCTGCTCGTCTAGCATGCCGAGTGCGTGCAGATAAACCTCAAGGATGCCCACCTCCTCTTGGCGCTCGGTGGCGCTCTTCTTGCGCAGCCGCACGATCTGGCGCATCGCTTTGACGTCGAATCCCAATGCCTTGGCTTCGAGATACTTGTCGCGAATATCGCCAGTGAGCGCCTTTTTCTCTTCTTCCAGCCGCTCGATTTGCTCAACGATCTGACGTAGTTGCTTTTGCGCCGATACCTGTAGCGTCGTCATCCCCCGTCTCCCCGCTATGATGGAATCCCAAACAACGCTAGCGGCGCGGCGATGTGCATTCAAGACGAGGAGTGGTGCGATCCAGAGGATTCTTGAGCGTCTTATGAGGCCGCTGAGCAACAGTTAATGATCGCTGGACTTTGCTTTCTCGAACGCAGCCATTGCCTGCGGCGAAGGTTCGGTTTGGTAGCGCGCCCGCCAATCCTTGTATGGCATGCCGTAGATGATCTCACGCGCATTATCCTCAGTCAGCGCGATGTCCTTCTCCGCGGCCGCTTCTCGATACCAATTCGACAAGCAATTGCGACAGAAACCGGCAAGGTTCATCAGATCGATATTTTGTAGATCCGTGCGCTCGCGCAGATGCTTCGCGAGTCGCCGAAAAACGGCGGCTTCCAATTCAGTCACGACCTGCGGGTCGATTCGGCGCATTCTGCACTCCTTCCTTGCACGCTGGGATGCGACTGCTGCCCCTCAGCATCAGTGTGAGAACCAAAGTAGTGCACGCAATGCAAGCTTTCTCGTAGCTCGGAGCGCGCAAGCACGTCCTCTACCGCCGTTGCGATCCGCTTCGCCCACTGCGCTTGCCGGACGCCATCACAGATAAGATCCTGGCGCACCTCGACGATGGTGTGGGCTAGTCCCCGCCGCGTCCCATGTTGCCACATGCAGTCTCCAGCGAGCCTGCCGTCATATGGTTCATTTTCGCCCACAAGAAGGCTCTGGTCGGCGCGCATAGCCTGCAGCAGCGGCACGGCGAAGCGATAGTCCCGATCCCACAAGATAGCAGCGTCCCAAGGTCGACGCTCGCCCTTCCAGAACTCAGTAAAGCTGTGAATTGATAGTAAAATCGGAGGCACGCCGGCCGCAACGCCTTCATCGATAAGGCCATCGATCGCCTGGTGATATGGTTCGTAATATAGCCGGACGCGCTTTTCCCTCTCCGACTTGTCGAGCCGCCGGTTACCAGGGACCACGGCACCGTCGGAGATCCGCATTATGAGCGTCGGATCATCAAGTCCACGATTGACGTCAACCAGCAAACGGGAAAAGCGCGCGGCAATGGCCGGAGCGCTTAGCATATTCGACAGCCGCTTTGCCACCTCGAAGGCCCCGATGTCATAGGCAATGTGGCGCTGGAACTCTTCAGCCGGCAGCCCCAAGGTATCATAGCCAGTCGGCAGTGCGTTGACCGCATGGTCGCAAATGATCAGCAAACCAGTGTCAAGACGACCGGGCAGGATCTCATAGCTATCGGTTATGGAGGGTGCTACGAGGGGAACCCGTTTACCCCTAACGGAGTGCTGCATCGCTCCAATATATCTTTGGCCTCGTTTGAAAACCAGCCGCTTGGCTGCGCCGCTTGACGCGGCAAGCCTGATTGCGCAAACCAACCCGTTGGAGCAGGGTAACAGGACGAATTTATGCCCAGACGCTATCTAAACCACTTGAGTTGCAAGTGGATGGCAATCGACCGGGCTGCCACCCAAGGGGCTTCTCTTTTCCATAGCTTCCCAATCTGGGCCCCCTTCAAGGTCCGCCGATCTCAATGCCGCCCATTTCATCGCGAAAAACCACCGCTCCACCCTGCGACATACGTCCGTCAGCATCCTCCAGCGCGGTTCAACCCGAACGAATATCTACAACTCCCGCGTCTTACTCGTTGGCTGGCGGCGAGGCAAACACAGGCCGGGGTGTCTCTCTTTCGGCGCCGCTTAACGTTGCCCGCTTGAGCACTTGTAATCAGTGGAGCCGAGGACTTGGGGCCCGACAGACGACAACAGCTGCGGTGCGCAGCGGCACATTTTGCCGCTAATGGCCTGTTGCTCCTCCCCGCACTTGTCTTTATCACCACCGTGGCCCACGCGGATCTCACACTGTGCAATTCGACCCCAAGCCGTGTGGGCGTTTCCCTGGGATACCGGGACGAGCAAGGCTGGTCGACGGAAGGCTGGTGGAACATTGCCTCGCAGACCTGCGAAACCTTGCTCAAAGGCGCCGTGCCCAGCCGCTTCGTTTACATTCACGCCGTCGATTATGACCGGGGCGGTGAATGGATAGGCAAGAACTACATGTGCACCACTGACAAGTCGTTTGCCATCCGTGGGGTTCATGACTGTAAGACGCGAGGATATAAACGTACCGGGTTCTTCGAGGTGGACACCGGAGAGTCGCAGGAGTGGACTATCCGCCTGACCGATCCAGAGGATCCGGGGGCAAAGGACCAATGAGACGCAGCCGACGGGTGAAGGTGCTTGCGACTTTGGGTCCCTCCACGTCATCCACCGAAATGATCGAGCGCTTGTTCCTAGCCGGGGTTGATGTTTTCCGCATCAACATGAGCCACGCCACGCGTGAGACGACACGCACCCTATTAAATTCAGTGCGCTGGGTCGCAAAGCGTCACCGTCACCCCATTGGCGTCCTTGGCGACCTCCAAGGGCCAAAATTCCGCATTGGCGAATTCCATGGCGGCCGCGTTTTTATCAACGACGGTGCCATTTTCCGCTTTATCCGCGAGGAGAAGCCGGGAACGAACGAGGCGGTGTGTCTGCCGCACCCTCAGATCTTCGCCGCAGTCGAGCCCGGCCACATACTACTGCTAGATGACGGCAAAATCCGAATGCGCATTGTGGAATCGGGGACCAAGACTATCGCCGCCGAAGTGCTGGTTGGCGGTGCGCTTGCCAGTCGCAAGGGTATCAGCCTGCCTGACACCCTACTCCCTGTCGGGCCTCTGACGGAAAAAGACAGGGCAGACCTCACCCATCTGTTGAAACTCGGAGTCGACTGGATTGCCTTATCGTTTGTGCAGCGAGGAGACGACGTTCACGAGGCGCGCAAATTAGTCGGTGACCGCGCCGCCGTGCTTGCGAAGATAGAGAAGCCTTCAGCTGTAGCCGATCTTGATGCGATTATCTCGGCCAGCGACGGCTGCATGGTTGCGCGCGGTGATCTCGGCGTTGAGATGCCGGTTGAGCGCGTCCCAGGCCTTCAAAAAAAAATCACACGCAAGGCGCGCGCTGCTGGTAAGCCGGTGGTCGTCGCGACGCAGATGCTTGAAAGCATGATCTCCTCACCCATGCCGACGCGTGCCGAGGTTTCAGACGTGGCAACCGCCGTATTTGATGGCGCTGATGCTGTTATGCTCTCGGCAGAGTCGGCCGTCGGACAATACCCTGTCGAGGCAATCCAAATGATGGATCGCATCGCGATCGAGGTGGAGGGTGACCCGAGCTACGACGCCTTCGTTCATGCGACGCAGACGACCCCCCAGCCAACCGCACCCGACGCCATTGCCGCCGCTGCTCACGCAATTGCCGATACCGTAAAACTGGCGGCTATCGTCTGCTACACGGCCACAGGCTCCACCGCCATGCGCGTAACGCGCGGACGCCCTGCACTACCCATCATCGGCCTGACGCCGGTCGAGGCAACCGCTCGGCGGCTATCCTTGGTGTGGGGCATCCAAATGGTACTGACGGGCGACCCGCAGAACTTGTCGGACATGGTACGCAAGGCTTGCCGCATCGCATTCGATGAAGGGTTTGCCCCCGCCGGCGAGGGCGTTCTCATAACCGCCGGGGTGCCAATGGGATCTCCCGGCGCAACCAACATGATCCGCATCGCTTTTGTGGATAAAGACGGTGCACCAATGGCCGAGACGCAGTGATGCGCGAAATAACGGGCGTTAGATGCCTTGCCCTTCGACTTCCACGGAAAGCTTATCGACGGCTTCCTTTGCTCCTGACGTATGGGGGTTAATGCGCAAAAGCTCCTGATACGCCTTGAGCGCGTTCTTCTTCTGGCCGTAGTCGTTGAGTATTCGTGCAAGCCCATAAAGCGCACCGAAATGTTTAGGTTCGAGCGCCAGCACCCGGCGCAGATCACCCAGCGCACTCCCTGATCTATCCTGCAAGTAGTAGACGTAGGCGCGCCGGTTCCAACCTTCCGCGTAGTCAGGCGCGAGCTCAACAACGGCATCGAGTAGACGCAAGGCCAGTTCAGTACGCTTTTCGGCGATAGCCTTCAATGCGCGCGCCATGAGCACACCGATCGTGTCGCTGTCAGTTTGGAGCCATAATTTCTCGATCGATTTCTCAAGCGCACGAGCGGTCGCGGGATCGGGCGCGTCGGCAAGTTGAGCGTAAAGCTCCTCAAGCTGGCCGTCCCGATCTTTAGGGGACTTCGGCCCGGGCTGTTTCGCTGAATCTGGGTTCGGTTCTGCAAGCGGCTGGCTTGGCCGCTCAGAAGCAGCCAGCTCAGAACCAGCTGCACCTTGGGGGTAGGCCTCCGTCCGCGCTGCCGGGGAGAGCGCAAAGACAACTGTCACAGCAATGAGAGAAAGTTTTTCATGCATCTTTTTTGAATAGGATGCCGGAGGGCGTCCGTCAAAGCCCTCCTCGTCGCGATCGAACGCCTCAGCCCTGTCGCGCCTTAAAGCGCCGCTGTGTCTTGTTGATTACGTATAGCCGCCCTTTCCGGCGCACCAGGCGATTGTTGCGATGGCGAGCGCGCAGCGACTTCAAGGAATTCCTGACTTTCATTTCAGTTCCGATCAAAGAGTACCGATGGTGGGCGCGACAGGGATCGAACCTGTGACCCCTACGATGTCAACGTAGTGCTCTACCGCTGAGCTACGCGCCCTAGAGGGCGTGGTTCTATTCGGTCTGCGTCACCGCGGTCAAGCGTAGACCGGGTTCAAGCGTCCAAGAGCCTGTCGACTTCGCGCACCAAATCCCTCAAATGAAACGGTTTGGAGAGCACCCGTGCATCCTTCGGCGCGGCGACTTCGCTATTGAGAACCACGGCGGCAAACCCGGTTATGAACATGATCTTTAGCTCCGGGTCGAGCTCGCTAGCCCGGCGTGCCAACTCAATCCCATCCATTTTTGGCATTACAATATCAGTGAGCAGGAGCGTGAAGGGCTCGCTCTTTAGCCGCTCGAATGCCTCCTCCCCATTGGCGTAATCTATGACGTCGTACCCCGCCTTCTTGAGCGCCCTGACAAGAAAGCTGCGCATGGAATCGTCGTCTTCTGCCAATAGAATTCGGGGTACGATAAGTCGGGAGGGTTTCGCTGTCATGACGGCTCTTGAGGCTAAATCCGTTGTTTGCGGTACGCGACGCTCTCATTAGAGCCTAATCTGGTGCGAGTAAGGTAAACGGAGGGTTGAATAATATGCCCGGCCCAATTCTCATACGATTTTTTGCGAGTGGGGTCACGAACACTCTTCTATCTTGATGGACATATTGAGGCCAGGTTGGCACAGTGAACAAGGGGCAGAGTGCTTCGCCGGACGTGTGGCTTCTCCCTGTAAGTCTCAAGTTTGAACAGCCGCTCTTAACAACAGCGAAAACTCATGCCCGTGCGCGACCATGCTTCCATCCCTTCCGACTTGCTCCCACCATTCATTGTGCACGCGCCGAGCCCGCAAGCTGCACCATTCGTGCTCTGCTCGCCTCATTCAGGCTGTATCTACCCCACCTATTTTCTTGAGCAATCGGGTCTCACACCACTATCTTTAAGAAAATCGGAAGATTGCTACGTCGACGAGCTATTCTTGCCCGTTGCCGCGGAGGGTGTTCCGTTAATCGCAGCACGATTTCCAAGGGCATTTCTAGACGTTAACCGCGAGCCCTACGAGCTAGATCCAGAGCTCTTCGTCGAGCCTCTACCCGATTTTGCAAACTCGCAATCGGTGCGAGTTGCCGGCGGTTTAGGCACTATTGCTCGCATTGTCGCCGACGGCGAGGAAATTTACCGCAACAAGCTGCCGCTAGCGGCCGGGCTCCGCCGAGTGGAGCAACTCTACATCCCCTTCCACGCCGCGCTAGCTGAGCTCATCGAGCAAACACGACATCGGTTCGGGTATGCGATTCTCATCGATTGTCACTCAATGCCATCCGCGTCGATGGCGCCTGCAGGCGGACCACGACCCGACATCGTGCTCGGCGATCGCTTCGGCGCCGCCGCCGATAGCAAAATCACGCGATTCCTCAAGGAGTGTTTGGCCGGGCTGGGTTACGAGGTGCAGATGAATCGCCCCTATGCCGGGGGCTACATCACAGAGCACTATGGCCGGCCAGCCAGAAATATCCATGCTGTGCAGTTGGAGTTGAATCGTGGGCTTTATCTTGATGAAAAGACGCTGCGCCCAACAAAGGCCTTCGAAGGCCTGCAGCGCGATCTGAAGAACCTAGCTGGCCCACTGTTTTGCGACTTGCCGGTCTTGCTGGAACGCCGCGCAGCAGCCGAATGAGGCTGCCCTGAAATCAAATTATATCCGTGGCCAATCCTTCTCGAGAGTTTGCTATCGCCGTCATGTCACCTATCAAGCAATGCAATGCTCTGATACGCCACAATGGCAGGATATCATGCTGCGGCGCAGGATAAACGCCTTGTGCCCCGGTAAGAAAAAGGGCCGTTCGCGGCACGAACGGCCCAAGTCTAGGGAGGAAACGCCCAAGGAGGGCTACGACAGGACGAGCTGGGCTCGCGATGCCGCAGCGCAATAGTTAATAGTGCGCCGCACAATTTTCAAATGCGTTTTTTGCAGAGCTGCCTAACCTAAATAGAAGAGCTCGCTGAAACGCGCGGCGCTGCTAGGTTACGGTTAAGCTCATAATCCGGCTCAATCGCAGAAAAAAGGCCGTTCGCGGCACGAACGGCCCAAGTCTAGGGAGGAAACGCCCAAGTGGGCTACGGCGTCGCTGGATCATCAACTCCACCGTTAATTTGAGATTGAGCTTGTTTGACGCCACCAGCAACCCAAAGGGGGGCAACTAGGCGCCATTGCAGTGGATATGTATCTTAGAGGCTACAGAGCAGGATGCTAGGCCACACAATGCAGACTGGGTATATTGGTCCTGGCCGTGCTAACTGAGACAAGGGCAAATGCGCTTCACATAAGGTGCTGTTGCGAAAGGAACATATTGTGAGCGCCGCTCCTCGGCCCAGCTTCATGACGCTGCTCGAATTTGCCCACAGCCTAGCGGATACGGCCGAAGACGCCATCCTTCCCTATTTTCGCAAGCCCATAACTGTTGTCAATAAGGCACAACGTGGGGCGTTTGATCCTGTCACTGCTGCCGATCAATCGGCAGAGCGTGCCATTGCGCGTGCCCTAGTAAAGCGATGGCCCGACCATGGGCTAATCGGCGAGGAGTTTGGCAACATGCACGAAAGCGCACGTCTGCAATGGGCTATTGACCCAATCGACGGTACGCGTGCTTTCATCATGGGCTCTCCCTTATGGGGCACGCTCATCGGGCTGCTCGATGGTCAAAGCCCCGTGCTTGGAGTTATGAACCAGCCATTTACTGGCGAGCGTTTCTGGTCGAGCGCCAAGAAAGCGCATGTCCGCATCGGCAATGGACGTGGACGCCGCATCACGACGCGGCACTGCCCCCGCCTAGCCGACGCCATTGTATCAACCACACACCCCGACCTATTTGCGACGGGCAAGGAGTTGGATGCATTTGCGCGCTTGAAAGCGAAAGCGCGCATGACCCGTTATGGCGGTGACTGCTACGCTTATTGCCTGCTTGCGGCAGGCTTTATCGACGTCGTGTTAGAGGCCGGACTGAAGCCCTTTGACGTCATTGCACTCATACCAATCATTGAACGCGCTGGCGGGCGCATTACCACTTGGGACGGCAAACCAGCTACTGCCGGCGGACGAATTGTTGCCGTGGGAGATCCGCGCTTGCACGAGAAAATGCTTCGATTTCTTGATCGTTGATTGACTTGTGGTCCGGCAGTGCATTGCCTCAAGCCACTTTGGTATCGACGCCGACGTATGCATCAAACGCTGCCCAAAAGCGGGTCCTAACGACATCATTCTCCTGAAGGATCTCGTGGCGTGAGCCGGGCATCAGGATACAGGATGATACCTTCGCATAGACAGCAAAGTCCTCAATCGCGCGAGAGGACACCACCTTATCGTTTCCGGCCGCAAAGAGTAGCAATGGAACGTTGATGCGCTGTGGATAGCTCTCTGCGGAAATCCGCCGGCACGATCGGAGAGCGGACCGCAACCACCGGACCGTTGGTGAGCCGAGGCCAAGGTGGGGTGCAACATCTAACACCGCCTGGGTCCGCAGCCAACGCTCGCGATCTGTCGTCAGAAAATTTTCATCAAAGTCATTGCAGCTCTCGAACACATCGGAGCCCCCCGAGACGTAGGCCTTCGACATCCCAAATACACACCCCAGTTCGGCGTAAAGGCGCACGACGGAAAGTGAATACTGCAGGGTAACTTCGTTCAGGTTGAGCAGCGGAGAGCACAGGACCATCCGTTCGAACCACAAACCCTGCATCGTCGCATTACGCAGCAGAATGTTGCCTCCCATCGAATGACCAAGCCCAATGAACGGCGGCGGGCAATCGGGCAGCACCACGTCCTTCATGAAACGGATGAGATCACGATCGTATTGCCAGAAGCCTTTGACGTAACCCTTACGCGGGTTGGCGAGCTTGCGTTGCGAACCGCCTTGCCCCCGCCAATCCATTGTTGCGACCGCAAAGCCGCGACGGCGCAAATCAGCGATGACCTCAAAGTATTTCTCAATGAACTCATTGCGCCCGCCGAATAGGCAGACGGTGCCCCGCCTGGGCGAACGCGTTGCGTCCCAGCGGGCGAACCTCAATTCGGTCCCGTCGTATCCTTTGAAAGATCCAACCGTCGCACCACTCGGGGCCGGGTTTTTGGGTAGTGAAACGAGCTCCATGGCGACCCTTTAAGCAATAAGTCCTGCTGGCGTCCTATACCAGGGCGTGCCTCAGCTTCACAGAGCGGATGATCGGGATCTAGGACGCTGGGCCGGCGTCAATAGGACCAAAATCGGCCCCGCCTTGGGCCAAACGCGAACGGTCCCCAATGCCGCCGGCGAACGGGATGTGCGTCGACAATTTCGCCGCTGCAACGGTCAATCGCCAAATTAAACGGCCGGCCCGATGGGCGCCGAGCACACACCAAAATGACTGGGCCCCTTGGCCTGAAGTAACTGAAGTCATGCCAGCCTGCCGCCCGCAGCCGGCGACGCACGACGCGATGCGGGACGCACCTTGGCTCCCGAGCAGCAAGGCGCGGTGCGACGTGAGGCGGCTCGGCAAATCCCTTGCCGCTTGCGGGTGGGGGAGGATAACCCGGCTCGAGTTCTTCATGCTGTCCAGCATAACCATCAGGCGGCGCCCCAGCGCTATATGGCCCGGCATAGCGCGGCCGGCGATAACCCGCGCCACGCTTCGACTCGTAGCCAGGTTCGTAGCCTGGCTCGTACTGGGCATAGTCGTCGGGTGGAAAGTCGAGATCAGCAGCCGAAACCGAAGGCGCCAGGGCGAATAAGGATGCGACAACGGCAGCTACTGCGGGTAGACAGGCTGACATGGGGACACTTCCTTTCACTCGAGTTGCAGGCACCTCCAACAATCTTGCCAGAATGAAGATGCCAACATGAATGGCAGGTGAAGGGAGCCGGTTTTCCGTTTATACCGAACAATTTGTTGCCATAGCCCGACCGTCTTACTGGGCAGATCTTTCGGACCTTGAACTGCGCGAGTGTGCACCTAAATCCAGAGGGTGCGCATGCCTAACCTGAAGGGTGCGCATTGCAAAATGGCCTGGCTCTTTTGGGCAGGCAATCACATGTCGCTTCATTCAAGGAGGACTATGTCATGCGACAGTTCGACTTTGCCCCGCTTTATCGTTCTACGATTGGCTTCGATCGTTTCGCGCAACTGCTCGATACAGTAAGCGGTCTCGAATCTGATGCGGGCTATCCGCCATATAATATTGAGCGTCTCGGCGAAAACGAGTACCGAATCACTATGGCCGTAGCTGGTTTCACCGAGGACGAGTTCAAGATTGAAGTGAAGGAATCATCTCTTTCCGTCAGCGGTGAAAAGAAGCCCGACGAGGAGGAACGCTCTTTCTTGCACCGCGGTATTGCTGCGCGCAGCTTCGAGCGGCGGTTCCAGTTAGCTGACTACGTCGAGGTCAAGGGTGCCGACTTTAAGAACGGGCTCCTGCATATCGACCTCGCGCGCAATCTGCCTGAGCGGATGAAACCACGAAGCATTGCGATCGGGTCTGGGACTCAATCCAAGCAGATTGAGGCGAATGCGTAACGACCTGGCCTGAAAGCAAACCTTGACGTCCAGGAGGGGCGGCTTCCGGGATAGCGGATGCCGCCCTTCTTGCGCTCAAAAGCCAGCGAATCTGCCTTCCATCAGAGGTTTGGCGCTTGTGCGCGCCTCCTAAATCTGCCAAGCTCGACGAGAAAGGTCAGCAACCCTGTCCTTTATTTGAGCAATTCGACTTAAAATTCAGCCAGAACAGCATTGAATGCTTGCCATCTGGCTTGTGACAATCGACGAGCCTGGAGAGTAAGGAACCTAAGGGTGCTCGATTTCGCGCGACCGCGGCCTCCGGTGGCACGTCCGGTCGAATA
>JAUVPN010000088.1 GCA_030598645.1 Hyphomicrobium sp.
CCCAGTCGGTTCGAAAAACCCCTGACAAATAAATGAACTGGTTCGATTGCCAAACCAAGTCTTTTCGAACCACCAACCGACGATTTCGCACTGGTTCGATAAACAAATGTTTTTTGAACCACGCCCTCAGCGATCCATCGTCGGATTGCAAGACCAAAGCCGGGGGGTTAGCCAATGTGCTCGCCCGCTGCCCAGAGGTTTGCGGCTTCGCCGAAATCTGGCAGCCCCTGACGCACGTGCGCGTTAAGCGCGGTCTCCTTTTCAGTCCACGGCTCTACGCGCGGGCTTGGGTTGGAACGTTGAGACCACGGCCGGCGTGGGGAAGGTCGAGGCGCCCAGCAGACGGGAGAACTTGCCGTCACTTGTTTGTCGATGGGCCGGGCACGCCAAAACTTGGCACCCCATGACGCGCGCACGCGCACTGCATCCGAAACTCAGCAGGGCTGGAGGCCGCTCTAGACACGAAGACGCGGGAGCTAATTGACCCTGAGCGTTCCGTTTTCCAAGTTCAATCTCACCGACGACGACAAGAAACCCGAGGCCCTGGCAGACCATGGAAACCGGGCCAATCCGGCAATCCATCGGGTCGACCTGCCAAAGACGCCCGCATCGTCAAACTCGCGGATAACTGGACCGAGAAAAGCGTCGACACACTCGTCGAGATCATGAGTGATCCGGACGCGCGCAATAGCGATTGCCGCGAATGCGCGCGCCTCCTGCTCGCATACGCGCATGGCCATCCGCGCACCATGAGGGAGGTCGAGCTCAATGCGACACTGTCCATCACAGACGAGTACCTGCGAGCCCTTAAGGAGGTAATTGAGAAAGTGAGCCAGCAAGCTGGCGTTGTGTCGTCAGGCGATAGTGGGAAGGTTATTGAGCACGAGGAAGTTGATTGAACACCCGTCAGGCGTGGCACTGTTGAGAAGTGATTTAAGCTCGCCTTTTCGCCGGTATCTTCGATGAAGTTGTGCCCCTATCCGTGCCCCAATCCGCAACGCGTCGTGTGTTGAGAGGAAAATAGCGCTGAAATCAAATGATAAAACTCTCCCTTTCCATGCAAGGCCACCTGATGGCATATCTGTTGTTCACTGGTTTCTCTTCAATAGCATGATGGCGTGAAGCAGGCCAAAAGCGAAGCACCAACAACCATATTACTAAAGGGAATGCTCCAAGTCTGCTCGCGGGCTCGGCCCCTGCGTGAGCGTGTAGTTTCGGGCATGCATTGAAAGCCCCGGAGCCTAGACTGTCGGTCAATCGCTGTTATGCCCCCCTTTTGAGGTACTTCGGGGGCAGGCGGAAATGGGAGAAGGTTCACACCTGCCGATCACAAAATCATTGCGAGAATAAGAGAAATTTAATCAGTATACATATTATGCGTTATTCCAGCAGATATGAGGTTGGTTGCAGGCCCCCTTGCTGCTCGGATCTACGCTCGGGCCTATATGTTGTGGCTGCTCATTAACGAGGTGCCGAGCAAGTGAACACTGATTGGCGGGGTGCTCGTAGTCACTGTAGTGACATTGCGCGCGCTGCTCGGAACCCAATGGTCCAAATGGACAACATAAAATAGTGAGACATGTTTGCTAGGTGATTCGAATGCAGGCAGTCACAATCATAGGTGTCTCAGGATTTGTTTTCCACGGAATACCGCGGCAAGAAATTTGCTCGTGCCCTCATCGTAATGTCACCCCATGACCGAAGTCGAGCGCCGCGGTTGGGACGCGGTGATGGAGGATATGATCAAGGAAGCGAATGACGGACCGGAGTACCATGGGTGTCTCCTATTTGGCCAACTCTGACCCGGCCCCCCGCTAAAGTGGTCCGCTCTCTAACCAATTCCTCACTTCGGAAATAGCGTCAGCGATACCGTCGTTTCTTCTTGAACCAATGTCACAGCAGTCGGGTTGACCTTTTGAACCCGCCAGCCGTGGACCGCATCACCTGCCTGCACCCTCAAAATGGCGTCGGTCGATTTTTGCTGTTGCAGTGCCAACGATTTCCCGTTGCCCGATACCACCCCGACGAGTCCGAAAGCTTTGGTGTCCGGCTTTTTCTTCGGCTTTATGGTAACCACACGCCTAATGTGCTTGATGATCCGCGGAGGACGTCGGGTGTTTGTGAACAAGGGGCGCTTGATCGCGTGGCCGAGTTGCTCGAGGTCGATCACGGAAAGGGGATTTACCGGCGCGACCTCATCTCGCATCTCACCCGACGATTGCGACACCGCCCGTCGTTCCGGCTCGATACGACCGATCTCCACACCAGCACTTTGATCTCCTAGCTCATCGGCATTCACCATCACGTCACACCAAATGAATACTCCAAGGTGTTTCACGTCGGCAATAAGTAAGCATAAGCTCCGATCGAGAACATCCACCACAAAGTACCTGAGTAAGATTGTACCTGCAGCAGATCGGTCACAGCCGCCACCAAAAGGCCAGATTAACCCTCTCAGAGCTAACAATTTGCCGACCTGTTTGCCCACACAGACAGTCAAACGAGCTACAACTGTTGCGGCGCGGGTGGGAGAAAGCCATGTTAAGCGAGTTGGAGGGGCAGGCCCTGGGCCGCCAAGGGGGTCAAATCGTGGTCGACATTGCTGGCATTGCAACCGCAGTGCCCGAGCACAAGGTCACGCAGGAGGAGGTCGCCTATCGTGCCCAGACCGTCTTCCCGCAATATGCCCGCCTTGAGGGCCTTTACACCAACACAGGGATAGAGTTCCGTTATGCATGCGAGCCCCGCGACTGGTATCTGGAACCGCGGACGTGGGAAGAGCGCACCCAATCCTTCCAACACCATTCACTGAGCCTGCTTGAGGACGTCGCGCGACGGTCTGTGGCATCAGCTGGTCTGCGGCTCGAGGACATCGACGTTATTGTCACCAATACGATCACCGGCCTGGCAATCCCGAGTCTGGAGGCGCGGCTGATGAACCGTATGGGCTTCCGATCGGATGTAGAGCGCTTGCCGATATTTGGGCTTGGATGCGGCGGCGGTGTTGCAGGGCTGGCGCGCGCGGCGAAGATGGCGAAAGCCGAGGCCGGCCAGAACGTCCTGTTCCTCACCATCGACCTGTGCTCGCTGTGCTTGAGAATTACCGATCCGAGCCTGGCGATGTTCGTCTCCTGCGCACTTTTCGGCGACGGCGCGGTCGGTGTGGTCCTGCGCAGCAGGCAGGAGAACCCGACCGAAAACGCGTCAGCCCCCCTTGGCCGCATTGTCACCACCGGTGAGCACTTTTGGTCTAAGACCGAGCACATCATGGGATGGGACATCAAGAACGACGGCTTCGGCGTTGTCCTAAGTCCCGAGCTGCCGACCTTGATGCGCAACAACCTCGGTGAGGCGCTTTCCGGCTTCCTGGATCGCGTTGGGCTGACGCTCGAAGATTTCGACGGCTTTCTGTTTCACCCTGGGGGACGAAAGGTTCTGGAGACAGCCGAGTCAGCGCTTGGGCTTTCCAGCGACGACCTGAAATCCTCCTGGGAGGTTCTGCGCGACTACGGCAACATATCATCGGCAACAGCGCTCTTTGTCCTAAAGCACGCAATTGAAAGCGGTGCCCATGGGCGCCATCTGCTGGCAGCCTTCGGGCCCGGGTTCAGCGCCTATTTCGTCGTGCTTGACCTCTGAGGGAGTCACGCACGCATGGTATCTGATGGTGCGTTAGTGAGACGCGTCAGTCGCGTAAGGCCCGTTGCCAGGCCGGGGAACGCTGCAACGGCGCCAACACTCAAGAAACGGGCAAGCGGGCTCCTGAATGACAGGTCGATGGCTCTTGCCCAGCGAAATTGGCCACGAAGGCGTGCATGGAAGACGTCTTGAAACTGGCCAGCTCGCTGGCCGGTGACAACCGCCTGCGCTGCAGCGATACCTGATAACAGGGCGATCGACGTCCCGTCCCCCGTGAATGATGGGATAACGGCAATCTGGTCGCCAATCGGAAAAACGCGCGCCTCGATCTCATTGTGCCGAATATAACCGATCGGAATGGCAGAGATGGTTGCCGGCTTTTCAGCCAATGGCTTTGCATTAACGAGCAAGTCACAGAGATAGGGCGACTGGCGCGCGAGCTCATCAAGCTGCGTCGACCAGCGGCCTTGCGTGCGCTGCATGAACGACTTGACGGCAAGCCAGCACAATGTCGCTGCACCGCATTCGATATTGCACGCACCGATGTAACCGCCGCGATAACTGACGAGCTGCACCACACCGAGCAGTGAGCGGACAGCACTGGCACTGAGCTCGAATGACATCTTGAACGCCGTTGGGCCGCCGCCCGGTCGCTGCAATCCCCTGAAGTTGTGCTTGCCGGTTGCCAATGCGACCCATTGAGCTGTAAGTGCACGCCCGCCAATCTGGATGGTGACATGGCGAGGACCGGGTTCAAGCGCGCTCGCTCCCTTTCCCCTGATGATCTCTGCACCGGCACGCCGCGCTTCGCTTAGCAAGCTTTCATCCAACTTCAGCCGCGAAAGGCCGGCGGCATCAAAGGGAAGCGGTGCGGTTGCCGCGATCCTTTGCGTCGCCAATCGGAAATCCGTGATGCGATGCGCCCCCATCGCCCGCACATCGAGACCAAGTCCTAAGAGCAGCTGTTGCGCCTCCGCGCTCAGAAAATCACCGCAGACCTTGATCTGTGGCGCGGGAGTTCGTTCGATGACGGCAACCCGCAGACCTTGACGCGCGAGCGTTAGGGCAAAGGCGCTACCCGCTAGTCCGCCGCCGATCGCTATGGCATCGAAGTCCATTTTCACTATTTCGCCCTCGGAACCTCGCCCAGACTCTGCTGGAGATTTCCGCTCGCAGCTCGGCGCCGCTCCTTTAGCGCAGCATCCTCCAGCACGATTTTGTAGCGGACGACGGCAGTCCAGATTGCCGTCATGATAAGGGCCAACGCTATGGCACCGAAGGCAAGGGGGAGTACAAGAGTCTCCAGTACCGTCACGACGTAGTTCGGATGGCGCACCCAGCGATAGGGACCGCGCCGTTCGATCGGGGCACCTTCAAGCGTGATGATCCTGTGTGTCCAATAGCGCCGCAGCGTCCCGATGATCCAATAGCGTGCCACTTGCAAAACGAAATAGACAGCAAGCAGTGGCCAGATGATCCCAGCATCAGACGGGATAAGAAAGAAGATGGCGGCAATCCAAGCCAGGTGCGAGACAGCAACGACGGGGTAGTAGTTAGCGCCTTCCTCATGCGCGCCCTGAGCCAGAAGCCGGCGCGTATTGCGCATCGAAAGGGCTTCCTCGAGTCCGCGCTGCAGCAACACAATGAGGGCGGCAGCCTGGGCGGGCCCGATGAAATCAAGAATGGAGTCCATCGAAAAGCTTTTCTGGAGCGCGGCATCAGTTTCAATCGAGGAGCCGCGCCAATGCATTGGTCTGCCGCGAAGTATCGCGGTAGACGTTGTTCCTGGCAAGAAACAGAGGACGACATCCTCAATTTCGGCACTTGCCCACAGAGGGACGGGATGTCTAAGTCTGCGCTTGATGACCCGCTACGATTAGCGCCAATAGATACGGCATCGAGATGGTAAGTATGAGGCGTAACCGCAGCTGGCTCATCCAAGGTCGAAATGCTTAAGTCCAGCGCACGATGAGCCATCGAGCATTGAGGACCACGACGCAACCGCATCCTACCGCATCACTCGGGCTCGGGATCGAGCGCCTTGGCCTCATCGCGGCCCGTCACCCGTGGGTAACTCTTACTGTCATTGTCGCCCTTACGTGTGTCAGCGCCATCGGTCTACTGCGGCTCGAAACAGACGACTCGCTCAATGAGTTCTTTCGCTCGAGCAGCGAAAGCTATCGCGAATACCAGGAGCTCAAACGCGGTTTCCCGGTCAGTGGCAACGACGTCCTTGTGGTCGTTGAAGCAGATAGTCTGAAACGCGCAAGTACGCTGGAAAGTCTTCGCGACCTGCAGTTGGAGCTCTTGCTGGTCGAGAACGTCATCGGCGTCCTGTCGCTTTTTTCTGTCCACGAGCGGCCACGAGGTGACGAGATCCCGCCACCGCTGATCCCTGAGACGCTGCCTGAAGGTGAAGCCCTAGACCAGCTTATCGAACAGGTGCGCTTGCATCCGTTCGTCGGTGGCCGGCTTCTGTCAACAAAGGCCGGAGGAGCCCAAACCGTCGTTTTCATTGTCGAGGTCGCTGAGACGGCAAGTGAGGACGACGAATTTACGGCAATAATCCATGACGTTCAGCAGACCGCAAACACGTTCGCGGTGCATAGCGGGCTGAAAGTGGGATTGACCGGCATTCCCGTTATGAAGCTTGAAATTGGCGAAGCGAGCCGCCGTGATCGCATCGTCTTCAACGTCGCAGGTTTTTGTGTCGGCCTCATCGTCTGTTTGATCTTTTTCCGTCGGCTGGATCTCGTTGTTATCTCTAATGTGGCTCCCATCGCATGCGTTTTGTGGACACTCGGGCTATTTGGTTTTTGTGGAATCGCGCTGAACCCGATCTTGAATGCGGTCCTGCCCCTGCTCATGGTGATCGCCTTTACGAACTCCATGCACCTCGTGTTTGAGATGCGCGCCGGGCTTCAAGGTGGCCTTGAAAAGTGCGATGCTATCCGCAGAGCGATTTTGAGTGTGGGACCGGCCTGCGTCGTGACCACACTGACCACCATGCTTGCGTTGCTTTCCATTGCGCTGGCGGACTCCGAACTCATCCGGACGTTCGGGCTCGCTGCCGCCGGCGGAATGATCCTAACCTTTCTTGCCGTAATTCTATTGCCGCAGGCAGCCTCGGCCGCCGACACGGACTACGCGAGCGCCCGGCCGCTTACGTGGCTTGATAAGTTCTCGATCGGCCTCGCGCATCATCTCGCCAAGCGGTGCTGGCTGATTTCGATCGCTGGGCTAGCCCTGTTTGTCCTCGTCGTGGCGCTCTACCTACGCGTTGATCCGTACTATCGACTGACCGACATCACACCGCGCAATGAGCAGGCCCACGTCGTTTCAGAGCGCCTTGAGAAAAGTCTCACCGGGATTCATCCCGTGCAGGTCCTTGTGCGCTGGCCGGCGAACGAACCGGCAGGATCTGAGCGGATCTTGAAACTGCTCGGTGAAGTCGACCAGGTGCTGCGCGAAAACGAGATCGTGCACAACGTCTGGTCTATCGAGAGGCTACGCCGTTGGATCGTCGTGGACGGTGTTGCCGTGCCGGAAGATTGGTCGGTACACATCGAAAAGCTGCCACCCAACATCTCCAAGAGGATGATTAACGAAAGCGAGCGTGCAGCCGTTGTGTCGGGATTCATCCCGGATCTGGAAGCTCATGACGTTCTTGCGCTAAAGAAGGAAATCGAAGGAGCGGTTAGGCCGGTCCGTGTGCGCTATCCTGACTTTGAGCTTGTCGTATCGGGTGTGTCGGTTATGTCGGCGACAGCGGCGCTTAGCGTCATTGAACAGCTCAACCGCTCGCTTCTCATGGCTATTGTACTCGTCATCGTCTGCATGACGTTGGCATTCCGGTCGTTGCAGGTCGGGCTGCTGAGCTTGCTTCCCAACCTGTTTGCGCTCGCAGCCACGGGGGCTTTACTCTATGTCCTCGGATGGGGCCTCGAGTATGCCGGCATCATTGCGTTGACGGTTGCGTTCGGTCTTGCTGTCGATGACACCATCCATGTGGTCAATCGCTTTCGCAATGAGGCTCAGGGCTCCGAGTCTTTGGCAGCAGCCGTTGAGCGGACAATCGCACGCATCGGCCCGATTCTGATCTTAACGACCATTGTCTTGGTGTTTGGGATTTCGGTCTCGGCATTGAGCGTCGTACCGCCGACGAAGATGTTTGGTCAGATTTGTGTTGCAACCCTCGTCTTCGCCCTTCTCGGCGATCTCATCCTTCTGCCGGCCTTGATGCTGGTGGCAACACGTTTCGGGTTTTTACAAAGCGCGATTGACCCTGGAGTTGGCCGGGCAACAACAGATGATGTCGGGGCTGCGTCGGTCGACCGGACGTCAGATCGCCCCGTGGCTTGACCACGTGTGAAGCAGCTGGGAGGTTGTCAACCGTGCTTCAATCACTGGTCGTTCGTCTCCAAAGCTGAGAGGTTTACGCCTCAATACCGGAAGGATTTATGGTCAGGAATCATTATCGACGCTTGGTACTAGCTAGTCTGACAATTCAAGCTGTTTTGCAATCTTGTGGTGGGAGTATTCGAGCGGAAGTGATGCTTCTGCCACGTCCCACGCCCAATTTGTTTCGCACCAGCACCGCCCCCCTCACCAATCTGATCAAGAATACAGGCTTCGAGCCGGACATCGCACGTCACCTTGCTAAGCGTGTGTTCGGTTCAGTTCTCTTGCCATCGTGAAACCATAAGAGGAACGGGGAGGGGACAACCTCTCTCGGTTGTGGGTATGCATACTCGTACCGTGTCGACGCGAACCACTCCAGTACGAACAAATTGAGCATAACAAGAGAGGGGGACTAGTGAATTATGACGATGGGGCGAGAGCTTCCGAGACCAAACTCCAAGCTGTCTGTTCCGGGCGGTGCCATGTGATGTGTGAGCGGCTGCGAGTCGTCGGCCTGTTTGCGATGCGTTTTGTCATTGCACCGGTTGTGTTCACGATATTTCCTCGGGGAGGCGGTATCATTCTTATTGCGTTCGTGCTCTTCGCGTTATTCTGGGGTGACAAGAAAATGACTGGTGAGACCGACGTGAACGAGGCGCCTGCTAACGCTACCAACATTGCGCACGGATGAACAGATCGGGCAACCTCGGGGACAAAAGCAATTGAATTTTGGGTGAGTGACCTGCAGCGCGGCGCGAACGTTTCCAGTGGTGCTTCCGGTTATCCTTCGAGTCTAAAATCTAAAATTTCGAAAATGCCCGGCCCTCAACCGCATTGCTGCTGCAATCCGAGTATCCTGTGCCGAGGACTGGGTGCCCCGCAAGCTGGTCATATCCTGCTTAGCGCGAGAGGCAGATCATGTCTGTCCCAAAACTGCAACAGCG
>JAUVPN010000121.1 GCA_030598645.1 Hyphomicrobium sp.
CACCGGCTCCCGCAACTTGATGGGCAGATATTCCTAACCGATGGAGGATTGGAGACCACACTCATCTTCCACGAAGGGTGGGACCTTCCCGTTGCCGAGGCGTTTGTGCTCCTCGACAGCGCACGCGGAATAGCCGCGTTGCGCGCCTATTTCGACCGTTATGTGCCGATGGCAGTGAAGCAGGGTGCAGGGTTCATTTTGGAGAGTCCGACGTGGCGGGCCAATCCGGATTGGGCTGCAAGGATCGGTTATGACCGCAGCAAGCTCGACAAATTGAACCACGCCGCGATCGATCTCATGAGGGAGATCCGCGACGCTTATGAGACTGAGCGCTCACCCATGGTCATCAGCGGCTGCGTAGGTCCGCGAGGCGACGGCTATGATCCGGGAAAAGTCATGAGCCCTGATGAGGCCGAAACCTATCATGCCTGGCAGATCGGCGTATTTCGCGATGCCGGTGCTGACTTCGTCACGGCAACCACTATGACCAACGTCAACGAAGCGTTGGGTGTGGCGCGCGCGGCGCGAACAGCGGAAATGCCATGCGTCATTTCGTTCACGCTCGAAACCGATGGCTGCCTGCCGACTGGCGAGAAACTTTCTGAGGCTATCACGGTGGTTGATCGGGAAAGTGATAGAGCGCCAGCCTACTGCATGATCAATTGTGCGCACCCCACCCACTTTGACACAGTCTTAGAGAGCGGAACGTCGTGGGTCGTACGCTTGCGCGGCCTACGCGCTAACTCGTCGAAGCGCAGCCATGCCGAACTCGACAATGCACCCGAACTAGACATTGGCAATCCGCAAGAGCTTGGCGAACAGTACCGGGATTTGCTGCGCCGCTTCCCGCAGATCAACGTTCTCGGCGGCTGCTGCGGAACGGACCACCGCCACGTTGAATGCATAAGCCTGGCCTGCAGGGATGCAGCCTAACTGGTCAATCAGATTGAAACGTTGCAGTCGCATTGGGCGTCGGCTCGCCGAGCGAACGGCGACTTTGTAATGTCCGCTTTGGGTCAAAAGCAGACCATTGGAGCAGGCGTCACGAATGTCCGCTTTACCCCCGAAAGCGGAAATTCTCGGAGGTGGCCTGGATGTCCGCTAAGTGCCAATAGCGGACGCCGCGATGTCGAGAAAGGCCGCAAACTAAATCCAAAAAACAAGCGTGCTAGATCTGCGCCGAAACCGGCAATTCAATTGCCAGATGCCGAGCTCTGATTTTTCTCCATGCTCGCGCGATGATGCGTCCCGATTCCTCGATACTCTCCATACCTGTGCCACTTGAGATGACTGAGATTCGAACGATGGTTCGGCCTTTCCATTTTGCGGGTCTCAAGAAAGGCCCCTCGCACCTTTCAATCTCATCGAGAAACTCGTTCGTCATGACCTCCTGCATTTTGCCCGGCAAATCCGAGCCCAACGAAAGCGAGATCTGGTTGAGGCAAACGTCATTCATGATCGAGATCCCAGGCTCACTTCTCAGAATGCTTGAAAGATGAGCGGCGCATGCGCAGTGGCGTGAAACAATCTCCCGAATTCCCTGACGCCCCAATGCCTGAATAACTGACCAGACAGCGAACCCGCGAGCCCGCCTTGAAAGCTCCGGGACGAATTCGGTTGGGTTTCTTCCATCCCCCGCGCTCTTGTTCAGGTAGCTGGCCGTGTTGTCCATGGCCCGCTTGTGTGCACAAGAATTCTTCACAATCGCAAATCCTGAGTCATATGGGATCTGCAGCCACTTGTGGCCATCGACCGCCCAGGAGTCGGCGCGTTCTACGCCCTCGCATAGATGCTTGAGGCGAGGAACACAATTCGCCCACAGACCAAAAGCACCATCAACATGCAGCCACCCACCATACTCGCTAGCGAGTTCTGCGATATCGACAAAGCGATCAAGAGCTCCCGAATTGATATGGCCCGCCTGACAAATGATGATCTTGGGGCCCTCGTGTTCAGCCAGCTTGTGGGCTAGATCGTCAATTCGCATCCGACCTTGATCATCACACGCAATCCCCACGTGGTTCTTGCGACCAAAGCCCAGGTAGCGCAACGCTGCCCAGACTGATGAATGCGCCTCGTCACTGATGAGCACGTTGATCGTCGGAGCACCGTTGAGCCCTTCAACCTCAAGATCCCAACCGGCACTCGCCAGTACTTCACTACGAGCGGCGGCCAAGCAAATGAAGCTTGCCATGGTCGCACCGGTGGTGAACCCGACCGAACTTTGTTCTGGCAGTCTTAATAGATCGAGAAGCCACGCCCCGGCCACTTCTTCAGCTATGGCCGCCGCAGGCGAGGTCTGATAGATGGCAGCATTCTGGCCCCACGACGAGGTTAGCCAATCGGCAGCCACTCCGACGGCATGTGATGCGCCCATCACCCAGCCATAGAAATCAGGCCGAACGTTCCCGATCAAGCCAGGCTCGGCAGCATTGATGAGATCATCAATAACTTCCGTTGGCTCTCGCCCCTCTTCGGGGATTCCAATATCAAATAGCGCACGCAGCTCCCCCGCACTCGCCCGAGCGTGTGCTGAGTCCAGCCCACCGAAACGACGATAAGACACGCCGCGTCGCGCCGCATATTCCAGTGCTTTCACATTGTCATCGTGCATGTTTGGGCACCTGCCGTGTTTCGCGGTCTGACTAAAGGTCCGCAGTCCCGTGTTGCCGCCAGGTTGAGAAAAGTGGTTTTGGCCGCCCATGTCACCCACTCCTTTCACCGTGGATGCAACCAGGACGGCAGAAACGAATAGGCGTCAAAATTCCTGGTTCCGTTGAAATGGATGGAATTTTTCCTTAGCAATTCCTGAAGCCGTCCGTCGTTGTAAGCGTCGAAGGTCTCGCTGCATCCTCCCACATATTCCCCGCCTACAAAGATCTGCGGAATTGTCGGTGAGCCGGTCTTTTCTTTCAGGGCTACTCGAATGTCCCCGCCCAGATTATTTTTTTGCAACGGCACAGAATCGAGATCGATCGAGTGGAAAGGAACACCGATTTCACCGAACATCTTTCGAACGGACCAGCAGAATTCGCACCATTCGAGCCCAAACATCACAACTGGTTTCTCTTGGCCTGACACCGCCTTCTCGACGAACTCCCGGGCTGCAGGCTTGCCGTCTGACATGACATTCTGGGCCTGCGCAGGCTTGGCTGGCTGGGTTGCAATATCAAACCTATATCTTGGTGTTGAAGCGGAAATTTCGGTCTCTTCATCAGACATTTCTGCCGACACACCCTCGAACAGAGGCGTACTGAGATAGCGCTCGCCGGTATCTGGGATCATGCACAGGATGTTGGAGCCTGGAGGCGCCTCCCTGCTCATCTTCAAGGCGGCTGCGAAAGTTGCTCCGCCGGAAATCCCGCAGAAGATTCCCTCTTTCCTCGCTAGCGCCCGGCTCATCTCGACCGCAGCCGCACCATTCACCGGAACGAATTGATCGATGAGCTTGGCCTGCAGAACATCATTGGCAAGTTTCGGGATGAAATCAGGCGACCAGCCCTGCATGAGATGGGGCCCGAAGTAGGGGTGACTTTGCGCAGGCGAGCCGTCGTGCGCATACTGCTGAGCGATGCCGCTCGATAAAAGCTGCGAGTTATCAGGCTCGCACGCGACGATCTTCGTAATCGGGCTCCTGCTCTTCAAGACGCGCGCCACGCCCTTCAAAGTGCCTCCTGTTCCGTAGCCCGACACCCAATAGTCAAGACCTTGGGTTTCAAAAACAGCCAAGATTTCTTCGGCCGTCGTACGAGAGTGCACGTCGGGGTTTGCTTCATTCTCGAACTGATGGCAAAGGAACCAACCGTGCTTTTCCGCAAGTTCTCTGGCCTTCGCAATCATGCCGGTCCCTTTTTCAGAGGCCGGGGTAAGGATCACCTTAGCCCCGAGGAACCGCATCAGCTTGCGTCTCTCGATGCTGAAGTTTTCAGCCATGGTGATGACAAGCGGATATCCTTTTTGTGCGCAGACCATCGCCAGACCGATGCCGGTATTACCGCTGGTTGCCTCGATAACCGTCTGCCCCGGCTTAAGCGAACCGTCACGTTCCGCCGCCTCAATGACGCCCAGTGCGAGCCTGTCCTTGACCGAACCCAACGGATTGAACGCTTCGAGCTTTGCGTAAAGGTTTACGCCCTTGGGACACAGATTGTTGATTCTGACCACTGGCGTGTTGCCAACCGTCTCAAGAATGCTCGAATAGGGCTTTTCCATTTTTATCCTCCTGCGCATCTCAACAGAGCTTGTTAGAGATGCATTTCCTTTGGCAATCTGCCCGAAGCAATCGTCACTCCTGCTAGTTGAGAACTGGTGCCGGCTTACGCCGGAAGCCAACTGCTGGTCACTCAGCGAACAGATGCTAGGCAATAGGCGCGTTTTGGCTAAGATCGGTTTGTCTCAAAACCGGTTCATTTGTGCCAAAATCAAAAAGATGTCCGTTTGGGTTGCGGCTTGTTTCGCAGCGCTGGCGCTGATGTTCAGTGCCCGGTAGTCGGTGATCGCGGCGACCAGAAGAACGAGCAAGCCCGCCGTTTCAATCCACCCCGTGAGTTCGACACCGTACGAGTAATAGATCGCCCCTGCGCCGGTCATCGCCGTGACCTCAGAAAATGTCCGCTTTGGGTCAAAAGCAGACAGTGGAACTCGGATCACGGATGTCCGCTTTACCCCCGAAAGCAGACATTAGGCAGTGCGTTGCCGATGTCCGCTAAGTGCCAAAAGCGGACACTCTGCGAAATCAGGACCAACGTTTCAAAGCTGTCGTTCTGTCAGCATAGCCTCGCACCTTCGTTACATCCTCCCCTCTGCTAGCTCCGAGTCCTCACGCCCACGCGCGACACGTACGGCGCGAGAATCCGATGATGCCGGTCGTGCCTGTTCCCCTCGGAATAGCTGGGCGTCTGTGTCCGCCTTACGGTCTTCTGAGAGACAAACTTAGAGGAACGACGATGGCGTCAAAAAGAAGTAGTCAAATAATAGATCTTCTCTTCTCGTTCGAGGGACGCATAGGCAGAGGCAAGTACTGGCTTGGCGTTTTGCTGGCAGTCCTTCTGCTTGTTATCGCCATGGTTCCACTGATCGTTATCGTTCCATGGGATCAGGTGATGGTCGCGGGCGCCGAGGGCCAGCCGACGCTTGATTACATGCACTCGGCAATGCTGCCATTTTGGATTGGCTATCTGTTTTTAATGGTCATCGGGTATTGGATGTCGATCGCCATTAGCATCAAGCGCTTCCATGATCGTGGCAAGTCTGGCTGGTGGTACCTCATTCTGCTCATTCCATACATCGGCCCAATCTGGGGATTGATCGAACTCGGTTTCTTGCGGGGCGATCTGGGCGCCAACGCGTATGGCCCACCAGCGGTATCTGCCTGAGTAACAGGTGCTGACGCGCGCCTTTGGCAGAGCGAGCAGACTTCGGAACGAACAAACCGCTTTGGCGATTGAAACTAAGGAGAATGTAGGAACATGCAGATAATGCGATTGATCACCTGGGCAGTCGTGGCACTGGCCCTCGCCGCACCGGTCAGTGCGGAGGGCCTTCCCAACGAACCAGGTCCCGCACGGACTGTGAAAATGTTCGACACATTTTGCCTGAATCTCCTGCCCGATATATCAAGAATTGTGGAAATTGCCGCGGCTGGAAGCTTCACCGAGCTCAAGGGCAACAAGCTGAAAAAATACCAACCTCAAGTCCGGGCAGAAGAATTGCGCGCTTGGAGCTATGAGGATTTCGGCTCTGAATTTGTGTTAGCGACCGTCCGCTCCAAGCCCGACGCTCTCATCAAAAAGGAAGTTCCCCAGTTCGCCGACTCGAAGATCTTTGCCTGCTCACTCCTCATTCCGGCTAAGGAGGACAAGGCGAAGGTCCTCAAAAAAATGGGTGGATTGGTGGAGCGTGACCCTGACGAAGTCTGGAATGAAGGTCCGTTTCGAGTGCACTCATGGGCCGGACAGACGGACTCGCTGCTCATACTTGTTTACTTCTATGCTCCGATCAAGAAGGGGCAGCACGGGGTTCTAAGCGCAACGACCTTCGTCAAAAACTAGGACACTGGTCGCCGCTAATGATCCTCCCGACGAGGAACATTGACTGCCCCTCGTCGCGTCAGGGTGCCCCTCTATCCCTCGCACCCATAGAAACTCAACGCAGAGCCTGAGAACGCACCGATGAATTGGAATCTTGTATTTGCTTTGGCGCTCACATTGTCTGTTACGGGAGGCTGCGCGGATCGGTATAGCGATTGCCATCAAAGTAAAGACGCTGACCGGTCAATTCGTGGCTGTACGCAGATCATTGAGCGTGGAACGCGAGAGAGCCGGAAAACTAAGAGCATCGCGTTCTACAGCCGAGGTAACGCCTATGCCGATAAGGGTGAGCATGACCGAGCCATCGCCGACTATGACGAGGCCATCGCGCTGAACCCGAACTATGCCCTCGCCTACGCCAGCCGAGGCTCCATTTATGGCAGTAAGAGCGAGTATGACCGCGCCATCGTCGACTCCGAGTGGGCCATCGCGCTCGACCCAAAACTCACCCGCGCCTATTACAACCGAAGCACAGCCTTCCACCGCAAGGGCGAAGTCGACCGCGCGATCGCCGACTACGACAAGGCCATCGCGCTCAACCCGAAGCTTTCCGACGCCTACCTCAACCGGGGACACGCCTACGAGAGCAAGGGCGAAGTCGACCGCGCGATCGCCGACTTTGATAAGGCCATCGCCCTCAACCCGAAAGAGGCCCTCGCCTATAACAATCGGGGCCTCGCCTACTACCACAAGGGCAAGTCCAACCACGCTATCGCGGACTACGAAAAGGCCATCGCGCTGAACCCAAAACTGGCCCTCGCCTATAACAACCGGGGCCTCCTCTACTACAGCAAGGGCAAGATCGACCACGCCATCGCCAACTACGACAAGGCGATCACCCTCAACCCGCAACTTGCCATCGCCTATTATAATCGGGGCTTGTCTTACAGTAACAAGGCTGAGTTCAACAGCGCCATTGCCGACTTTGACAAAGCCATCACGCTCAACCCGAACCTGGTCCTTGCCTACTACAGTCGGGCCGACGCATACCATAAGAAGGGAGAGGTCGATCGCGCCATCGCCGACTACGACAAGGCCATCACCCTCAACCCGAAACTGGCCATCGCCTATAACGATCGGGGCGTCGCCTACTACCGTAAGGGCGCCTTAGACCGCGCCATCGCCGACTACGACAAGGCCATCGCACTGAACCCGAAGTATTCCGTCGCCTACAACAATCGGGGCTTTGCTTACAGTAACAAGGGCGAGATTGACCGCGCCGTTGCTGATTACCGCCAGGCGCTTGAGACTGACCCCTCATACTCAACCCCCAAAAACAACCTCAAGCGGTTGGGCGTGACGCATTGAGTAGTCGGTGCGAAGGGAACACTGCTCATGATCTCTATCTCTGTGGCCCCCGCTGCCGGCACCATCATCGGGTGGAGCGTGCTGAGCAGGCAGCAAGAGCGCCTTTGGTGTCGGCGTTATTAACGCGCTGATCTCCGCTTTGGGTCAAAAGCGGACATTCTCACAGGCGGATTAGAGGTCCGCGAAGCGCAGTAGCGGACATGAACGACCGACTTTTTTCTGATTGCCCTCTAGGTGCTGGAACGGTTGCCTGATGTTACGTGGACCTGCCGCGCTTGCCGGCGGTTTTGGGAGTTGCCCGTGCCCGCCACCTACTGCTTCTGCAAAGATTCGACGTAGTGTGTGAGCAGCAGCACACGGACATGGGGCGGCATAGGGTAGTCCCAATCTTTCTCGTCCCTGCTGAAGCGCTTCCAAAACTCCGGCATC
>JAUVPN010000173.1 GCA_030598645.1 Hyphomicrobium sp.
AGAAAGTCAAGCGAAACCGGCAATGCAGCAAGCCCAAAGTTCAAGTGCCTTATTACTTTCCTAAGGGTGCAAATGGCGGAAATTGAGGATTGTGGTTTCATCAGGAACCTGATCGTGGTCGAGTTCGAGCCTCGCAAACTGGCGCATCGCGTTGCTGTCGTAGAGTGCTTCCTCCGCGGCCGGATCCGAGATCTGGTACCATTGTTGCAGAAAATCAATCCGCAACATCACAGCTAGCGGATAAGGCTGGCGGCCATTGCCGGGCTTGGGATAGTGCGGCGCGATCAGGGCCTCAAGCACTGCCCAGGGCACGACGGCATCCATCTCTCCCAGGAAATTCTCGCGCTTCGTTTGCTTCTTCTTGGCCTGATAGTCCAATGTGGCGAAGCTCAGCTGGCTCATGTAGACCTCCCGAATCATCGGGGCCAGATCTCACGCCAGTGCCGCCTTGTTCAGAGGTTCCCTAACATGATGGATCTGTCGCCTATGCCGCTCAGACTCGTTCGCTTCGTGCGTGAAAGACTTTATTACTGGGAGCATAGCAATGTTTTCTTCCACGATGGCAACCGAACCAGCGTAAGCCAGGCGCAATTCAGACGTTAGCGGGCGCAAGCGCCGGCCGCCAAATCTCAAAAGGAGACAAAAGAGTGGAATGAGGACCGCAACCAGCCTTGCCAAGAACGCATCGATGCGAAACATGAGCACAACCGCACCCATTTGTCAGCAACAATGGTATAAAGCTAAGCAGTGTACCAGTTATGAAAGTGCTGAGCTGAGCCACCTCATAGGTCATGAGTGCACAAAGCCTGCAAATGATCGTAAATGCGAATGCGCAGATCGCAGAGGGTCTGCTCCGTGGTTCGGCTAAGTGCATAACCGCTGGTAAACTTCAGCAACGCCTGCGAGGCAAACAGGGCGAGGACTACGAACAGGATCTCACCTACTTCTGAGCCATCCGCGGCTAAAACAATCCCCGCAAAATGTCCACCCAGCCAAGGCAGTCCAAGCGCAATCGCGGTCTCGATTACGATCGCAGCGCCGCAAAAGATTAGGCTTTTCCGATAGGGAGCGGCGTAACTCAAAAGGATCGTGAGCTTCAATGAGCTTGCCAAATCCGCGACGGGCTTACTAAGCCATTCCATGCGAATAGCAGTGCGCAATGATCAACCGAGCATGCAAAGTTGAAGATGGGTCAACGATACGAGATCTTTTTTCTCTCTTGCGCAATGATTTACTATTACGCACCCACTAACTGAGCAGTCAGGCGTGCAATCCGTTTTCAAAACCATAACCCTCGAAAGCGGATGTTCGCTCCTTTCGCTTCTAAAGGCACTTCATGCTTTGAACCCGCGATACTGGAATGATTTTTTACGACCAAAGCTACGCGCTTTGCCGGCAGCGCCTCACCTCAACGAGAGCCGGGAGGAATTGATTTTAGAGATGTTCATGAGTTTCGCTAGCAGTCTTGGGCGGTGATCAACGCAAACCTAAACCCACTTAGCGTCGCCCACTGGTCGCCCAACGCTCCAGTACCAAAAGCCTGCTGCGGCAGCGTCCTCCGGACGGAATACATTGCGCAAATCGACGAGCGCACCGCCCCGCATCAACTCGGCAACATGCTTTAAGTCAAGGGCGCGGAATTCATTCCATTCGGTCAGAACGACCAAAACGTCGGCGTCGCGCGCCACGTCCGCCGCACTATCGCACCATTGCACGCCCTCGAGGAGCTTTTCGGCATTTTCGCGTCCTTGGGGATCGTAAACTTTGACGATTGCACCTTTGTCGATGAGCGTGGGAATGACGACAAGGCTCGGGGCCTCGCGCATGTCGTCGGTGTTGGGCTTAAACGTCACCCCCAACACGCCGATGGTGAGCCCACGCACTTTTCCCCCCGCCGCGCTCGCGATGCGGTTCACCATGGCAATTTTCCGCTCATCATTGACGGTCTGCACCTGCTCGATGAGCGTGAGCGGAGACTTAAATTCCCGCCCCGTGCGCACCAGTGCCGAGACGTCCTTAGGAAAGCACGAGCCACCATAACCGGGACCGGGATGAAGGAACTTGCCACCAATGCGCCCGTCTGAGCCAATGGCCGATGCCACTTCCTGAACGTCGGCACCGACATGCTCGCAGAGATCGGCGACTTCATTGATGAAACTGATTTTCATCGCGAGGAAGGCGTTCGCGGCGTATTTTGCAAGCTCGCCTGACTCTCTTGAGACGAAGATGACCGGCGCTTGGCGGAGCGTGAGCGGCTTGTAGGCGCGCTCCATGACAGCACGCGCGCGCGCGTCGTCGACACCCACCAAAACCCGGTCCGGGTGGGTAAAGTCCCGGATGGCCGAGCCCTCTCGGAGGAATTCTGGATTTGAGCAGACGGAAAATTCGGCGTCAGGCCGCACTTCTCGGAGATGGTTTTCGATCTCCCGACTTGTGCCGACGGGAACCGTCGACTTGGTCGTAATGACCGTGTAGCCATCGAGGTGCGGCGCGATCTCCTCGGCCGCTGTAAACACATAGCGAAGGTCGGCATGGCCGTCTCCTCGCCGCATGGGCGTTCCAACCGCCAAGAAGATCAACTCGGCGTCCTTGACAGCTTCAGCGAGCTCGCTTGTGAAGCTCAGTCGCCCCGCGGCCCTATTGCGCTCAATGAGGTCGTCGAGACCGGGCTCGTAGATGGGCACCTCTCCGCCATTAAGCATGTCGACCTTGGAAGGGTCCTTCTCAACGCACGTCACGCTCCAGCCGAACTCTGAAAAACACGCCGCGGAAACCAAACCAACATAGCCAGCGCCAATCATGCATATTTTCATTGCTCTTCTGCCAACTCCTTTAGTTCAGACACTCTGAAGCAGTTATGCTCAGAGGAACACCAACCTGAACAGCAATCGTCGCTCACAGGGTAAACCCGCCTCTTGGTCCGTCTGCAATTGATGCCAAGACCGTACGGTCGCATCAATGCTGTCGAGATCTCGATACTCTGATGTCCAGCTTCAGCCGTAAACAGGTAAGGTAACACGCACAACCGTCCGTTCGAAGGGTCCCCAGGAGAACCGCCTATTCACGGCCGCAGCCCAAGTTCTCGCAGATAATCAGTTGTCACCCGCGCCCACCAAGGGTTTACAAGCGTGTGCCGGAATGCACTTGCAGTGACTGGCTTTTCCAACCGTGCACATCGTGATAGCTACCGCACCGCAACCACGGCTGCGTCATGCGGCTTGTTGATCCGGACACAGGCCACATCTGGTTCGACGCTGTTGACTTGGCAAAAGCGAACCGCAGCGACCTCCTTCCCCTAAGGCGGCGCATCCATATGGTGTTCCACCTTACGGCTCTTTGAACCCTCGCCTTACCGTAATGCGGATGATTGCTCAGGGCCCCATGCTGCACGCCGAATAAGGAAGCGAAAGCCAGAGCCGTCGAACTTCTGCAGCTTGTTGGCCTCGACGCCTCGGCAGCCGACCGGTATCCGCATGAGTTTTCAGGCGGTCAGCGACAGCGTATCGGCATCGCGCGTGCCTTGGCTCTGCGCCCCGAGATCCTGGTGGCCGATGAGCCTGTCTCCACGCTCGACGTGTCGGTTCAGGCTCAAGTGCTCCGGCTCCTGGACGACATCCGTGAGAAGTTCCAGCTGACGATGATTTTTGTCACCCATGATTTGCGCGTGGCCTCCCAGATCTGCTACACGATTGCTGTCATGCAGAGCGGTAAAGTCGTGGAACTGGGCGCCACGCATGAACTCTTTACGGCCCCGGAGCATGCCTATACTAAGCGGTTGCTCGATGCTGTGCCGGGGCGCGACTGGGAGGGGCAACTTGCCAATGCCCGCGACCTTGAAAGCCCGCAAGATTATCTCGATGGATGACGAACTGCCAATCGCAACCCCTGTGCGATTAACCCATTAGTGATATTTCCCCGAATTGTTTGTGTGACGACACGCCTTGTTGCAGAATCGTCAAGTGGAGGACGGGAGGGAACCAACTCCCAGGGGTTGTCATCGGGGCTCTCTAAACAGTGAATCATCTATTAGTACGTGCAGAGCGGACGGAGGAAAAATGCGCGCATTTCTTCTACCACGCGCTCGACCTGATGTGCGTCTTGGGTTTGGACGGACACTTCAAGCGCTTGAACCCAGCATGGAATACCCGTTTGGGAAGAAACCCGGAAGAGCTGCTGGCCAAGCCATTCCTCGACATCGTGCATCCCAACGACCGCGAGGCGACGCGAGCGCGGCTTGACACGCTTGCCACAGG
The DNA here is from genome assembly GCA_030598645.1 of Hyphomicrobium sp. Next base: position 4,254 of record JAUVPN010000173.1, read on the forward strand.
CGCGAAAGTGATCAACTTTGAAAACCGGTGCTACCACCACAACGGATCCTACCGTTGGTTGCGATGGAGCTTGCGACGTGTGCCAAGGCGTGCATGGATCTGCGCCATAGCTCAGAACGTCACCGGGCAGAAGCGACTGGAGAGAGAGGTCCTCGAGATCCTCGATCAAGAAAGGGCACGCCTGGGCCGGGACCTGCACGACGGGCTGTGCCAGACCTTGGCTGGTATCTCAGCCCTCAGCTCGAAGCTTTCCAGAAGGCTGGGGGCGAACCGCGATCCATCCGCCTCAGCTGAGGCCACCGAGATCGCCCGATTGCTGAACGATGCCATCACAGAGGCCCGAGACTTGGCGCGCGGTATCAATCCGGTCGGCCTGGACAAGGCCGGTCTCAACTGGGCGCTAAAAGCCCTGATTCTCAACATCGAGGACCGGTTCCCGGTCTCCTGTACCTTTTCATCCGATTGCCCCCCCCTTCGCGGTGAGGTTGGGACACACCTCTATCGCATCGCACAGGAAGCTGTGAATAACGCCCTGTGCCACGGAAAAGGGGATCGGATCGAGATAGCCCTGAGCTCGAAGGACGAGAAGGGCCTCTTGAGCGTGTGTGACAACGGTAAAGGGCTGGCTGAAGTGGGAGGCATGTCAGGCGGGATCGGGCTTCGCACAATGCACTATCGAGCGCGCCAAATCGGTGGCTCCTTGAAGGTACAACCGCGTGCCTCGTGCAGTGTCGTCGTCACCTGCACCTTTCCCTTACCTGCAACACCTTAGTCCACGGAAGCCCCAGCCCATGCCCTCAGAAACAATTGAATTTGGACGCCCGGTCCAGAAGACAATCCTGATCATCGACGACCACCCGATACTGCGACTAGGGCTGAGCGCGCTGATCGAGTCCCAGCCGGATCTCACGATTTGCGGGGAAGCTGCCACCTGCAGGGCCGGACTCGAGGCAATCCGCGAGAACCAGCCGGACCTTGTGATAGTCGACGTAGTCCTCCAAAACGATGACGGCTTGGGCCTGGTCAAGACGATGAAAGGGTGCCATGCGGAGATTCCGGCACTGGTGCTGTCCATGCATGATGAGCCGGTCTATGCAGAGCGCTCCCTTAGGTTAGGCGCTCGGGGCTATGTCATGAAAAATGAGCTCGAGGACACCCTGTTGGTCGCAATCCGACAGGTGCTCAATGGCGAGATCTACATGAGCGACAAACTTAAGGCGCGGCTTGCTGCGAAATACGCCAACGGGCGAAGGCTGGTAACGGATTCGCCCCTTGACGCGCTCAGCAACCGGGAACTGCAAGTGTTTCGACTAATCGGTCAAGGACAAAACACGCGCCAGATTGCAGTGGCTTTTGCTCGGAGCGTCAAGACGATCGAATCCCATCGTGAGAACATCAAGCAAAAGCTCACGCTTAAGTCCGCCGCAGAGCTGGGGCATCGCGCAACCCAATGGGTTGAGACAGGCCGGACGAGTTAGCGACCGCTCATAATGTCCTATCTCATGGGACTTTTCCCCATGGGCAAAAAAGGGTTGCCGCCGTGATGCTTTGTCGGCTTTGCTGATGCAAGCAGCTAGACCAGTTAAGCAGGCGAACCATGCCCAGGAACAGTTCAGGCCGAGCGCCGCGTGCCGCGCACCAGATACTCATCGTTGACAACCACCCGCTCGTGCGGCGGGGACTTGCCGCCCTGATCGAGGTCGAGCCCGATCTCACCGTCTGCGCAGAAGCTTCCACGCAGGCAACCGGGCTTGAGGCGGTTGCCTCCTTCCGGCCCGATCTGGTCATCGCGGATTTCTCGCTCGGAGACCGCGACGGCCTGACCTTGGTCAAGGACATCCGTTCGGGCCATTCGGATCTGCCGGTTTTGGTACTCAGCATGCACGATGCACCTTTCTATGTCGAACGGGCCTTCCGGGCCGGCGCCAGCGGTTATGTCACCAAGAAGGAACCGAGCGAGATTATTCTGACTGCCAT